>JAZFRP010000150.1:0-3818 GCA_036445715.1 Candidatus Humimicrobiaceae bacterium
TAAAGGTACGGCAATAAAAAATGCTGTAACTTTTGATATAAGTTCGGATGCTGTGAAAAAGGGCGAGCTTCAGGATCCTGTGGTGCTTTCTAAAGGATTGAAAGAAGCATGGAAAAAATTTAAAATATCCGGTAGGAATGTTTTTGTCGGACTGTCAAATCTTAAGGCGATTGTCAAGGAGATCCAACTGCCGCTTACTGATGATGAAGAGATCAGGAATTCACTCAAATATCAGATAAATGATTTTATCCCAATCCCAAAAGATAATATTCTTTATGATTATTATATTATGGAAAAGCAAAGAAGCAGCTCGAAGATCATGCTTGTGGGGGCTATGAAAAGCATGATCATGAACGTTATTGAGGCAGTGAAGGGTGCAGGTCTCATATCACAGGCAATCGACCTGAACTGTTTTTCATTATTCAGGACCATGGATCATGTATATGATTTCTCAAAAAATAAAAAATCCTTATGTGCTGTAAATATCGGACAGGATATATCCATAATAGAGATAATAGAAAAAGATACCCTTAAAAATCCAAGATTTTTATCTGATTCCATCTCATCGTTCACTAGTAGTTTTGAAAGGATGACTGGTAGTGATAACGATTTTTCTAATAATATAATCAAAAGCTTTGATTTCTTGCATCTCTTAAAAGAACCAACCGATACTAATAAAACTAAAGTTCCTGTTAAGGAGGATAAAGTAAGTAATACTGAAGATAAAACTGCTTCAAAGAAAGATAAGCCAATTTCTAAAGAAGAAAAGGTGAAATCTACTGAAGATAAATTAAAATTAACACTAAATAATGAAAACACAAAAAAGACAATAAAAAGTACTGCAGATAATCTAATCAATGAGATCAAGATGTCAATTGATCATTATATCCAGGAAAATTCTAAAATAAAAATAGATAAAATCGTACTTTCTGGTATTGATTTATTGAATTTCGATAAATATATTAAGCATGAAACAAACTATAAGGTAGAAAAACTGGATTGTTCCGGTAGTTTTGTTCTTGATAATTTAAAGAAAGGTCCAGTTGGTAGTTCCCGGGATTATTATGAGATATTAAACCCTCTTGCCTTAGGGATGGCGATTAGAGGTATAAAACAGTGACTACTAAATTAATAAATCTTCTTCCGAAAGAAGAGAAAAAAAGAGATATTAGAAGTATTGTTATCAATGTTTTTATGGTACTCGTTCTAATATTGTTTCTGGCAACCATTCTTCTTACATTCTTTTTATTTGATATTGATAATCTACTTTCTTCCAGATTAAGTGACTATGAAGGTACAAATATAAAAGTTCAGGACCAGGTCAATAAATTAAAGGTTTATAATGATTTCAAAAATAATGTTGATAAGAAATCTGATGTCCTGGTAAATTTAAAGGAAAATGAGCTACACTGGTCCAGGGCATTGTATGAGATCGGGAAGATTATGCCTGAGGATGCATATTTGATTTCTTTTGAGGCGCAGGGATCACAACTATATAAATATATTGAAGAATTCAAAGAAGGAGAATCTGAAGAAGGTAAAGAGGTAATATCTTTTAATGTATTCGGTCAGGCAGCCAATTATATGGATGTTTTAAAACTCTCTATAGAATTAAAGAAGATCGATAATATAAAAATCGTATGGATAGAAAGCATAACAAGGACCGTTATTCCCGTGATAGATCTTGAGGTTGTTTCTTTCAGCATTAATACTTATTGGGATCTTGATTATTTTATTGAGGGCATAGTAGGCAGGGATGATTCTCAGGATGAAGGGATATTGGATGAAGAGATCTCAGATATCTAAGGGTGGTCATTAATTATATGAAGAATTTGTATAAAATTATAATAATTGCGGTAGTATTTATACTCTCAATATTTATTTTACTACTCATAATACGTCCTGTTCTTATAAGGACCGGAAACCACATTGCGGAATTGACTGAAGAGAAAGCAGATAATATATCCCTGAATTCAGAGCTTGATAGTTATATTATTGCAAGGGATGATTATTACCTGCTCAATGCAGAGTATCAAAAACTGAATATGGAGTTCCCTGAGAAAAATGATCTTTCAATACTGACCAATGAGCTATATGAAATTGCGAGATATACTGCTGTAGATATTGAAAATCTATCTTTTAATGAGACGAAAATAGAAGAAGAAGATTTAAGGACTACCTCTTCAAAAGAAATAACAATAGACCTGATCTTAAGAGGTTCATATTATGAGATCCTAAACTATATTAATACAATGGAGGTAATGCCCAGATTGATTAAAATAGAGGATGTACTGGCACAAAATTCTGTCAGTGGTCAAGACGAACTCCTGGTTTTTGTAATCGCTAAGACTTATTTTGTAAATGAATATTATAGAGAATGAATAAAATAATGAATCTAAAACTAAAATATTTAATAGCATTATTAGTTATTTTATCTTTAATGTTCCTGATCCTGAGCAGTTGCTCAATTTCAGATATTGTAAGCGAGACCTACTCCGGAGGAGGCGAATCTCTTAGATTAAGGGATATAAAGATAGACGATAAGGAAGTTGAAAGCATAACTGTTCTTGAGGAAGAAATGGAACAAAGTTATGATATCAGTAAGGGCATAAGCACGATAGCTGATGAGCTTGAAGATCCTTTTGAGCCATTTTTTAATACAGAAGAGGATAATACCCAAAAAAATATATTAATGCTGGAAGATATAACCAGGGAAGATGGTATTATTTTTTCTGAGATCAAATTTAATGACTATACATATCGATTGACCGAAGGAGATATATTTCTTGGAATATATCAAGTCCAGTCGATCAATGATACTTCTGTGATCATACTTAAAGGTGATGAAGTTCTCACTCTTCATATTGGTGAAATGATCTATGATTAGAAGAAAGGGTGTAAGAGTTTGAATTTCAAGACTGCAGGTGAATCCCACGGTAAAGGACTAGTCGGAATAATAAATGATTTTCCATCATGTTTGCATATTGATATTGCCCTAATCGATAATCAACTTGCAAGAAGACAAAAGGGTTATGGTCGTGGTGGAAGGATGGCTATCGAGAAAGATAAAATTGAAATAATCTCTGGCATCAGAAAAGGAATCACAACAGGATCCCCTATATCTTTTATTATAAAGAACAAGGACTGGGAGAACTGGCAAGACGTGATGAGTATATCTCCTGATCCAATCAAAAATAGGGATGAAAAAAAACTTCTTGCTCCAAGACCGGGACACGCCGACCTTACCGGATTTTTAAAATACAGGCTCAGCACCATCAGGGATGTTATAGAAAGAAGCAGTGCGAGGGAGACTGCAGCTAAAGTATGTGTCGGGAGTTTTGCAAAAATCGCTCTTGAGGCGATAGACATTAAAGTTTTCAGTTATGTTAATAGTATTGGAAAAGCAGTTTTTAGCGGATCTGTAGATATAGAAGATAAAGAAGTTTTAAATAAGATCGAAAAATCTGATCTAAGGTGTCCAGATGAGTCAATTACTAAAAAAATGAAAAAAGAAATCGACAGGGCAAAAAAATCGGGTGACAGTATAGGCGGCAGTTTTAAAGTAGTTATAACAGGAGCTCCTCCGGGGCTTGGCAGTTTTACAGAATGGAATAATCGTCTAGATGCCAGGCTGTCATATGCGGTTATGTCAATTCCGGCAATAAAAGCATTTGAAATAGGTGATGGAATAGCTTCGGGAGCTATTTCAGGTCTTAATTTCCATGATGAGATATTCTACCGGAAGAATAAAGGTTTTTTTAGAAAGACAAACAGGGCAGGCGGCATAGAGGGAGGTATGTCTAATGGTGAAGATATAA
>JAZFRP010000151.1:0-15944 GCA_036445715.1 Candidatus Humimicrobiaceae bacterium
CAGGTCTTTTTTTAATTCACTCCTCCTGGACAAATTAAAACTTGCCTTAACCACGCTGCAGCCATAACTGGTTTCAAGATAATCTATTATATTTTTTTCAATACTATCTATTGCAGTCATCCCCAGGAAAATTTTTTTACCCCTTATGCCTGAAAGAGGTTTCGGCCTGAAGATTGTCCTAATCACTACTGCTCCCGGATTGAATTTTTTGATCATGGATTCAAGATAATCAATTTTTTTAGAATCTGCAATAGGCTCCTCACACATGGTAAGGACGATCATATCGGCAATAAGTATCCTGTATATACCGAGATACCCTATCAGGCTGTCCCATTCCTGGAATGCTCCTATTGTACAGATAGTAATGTCTGTATCAACCTGGGGTATCGACGCTCCGCTTCCTTCTATTATCAGAAGACCTGAATCCAGCTTCTCCGCTATTCTCATACCCTCTTCAAGATTTGTCATAAATATTTTTCCGCCAAATCCTCCTCCGCATCTCCTACAGCCGATAGTCGTAACTTTGCTCAGTAGAGCATCTTCAATATAATCGGAACTTGCATGATAACCATTTTTATTTAAACGGAGAAGATACTTTTCATCAATGTCTACTTCATCTCCCCTGATCACCTGTGGTTCCCTGGGTCCTCCTCTTCCCATTGCAATTGTGGCTACATCAATATTTTCACCTGTTAAGATCCTTGCAATATATGAGCTTATCGCTGTCTTCCCTATCCTTTTGCCGGTACCGATAATAGCAATAGTATCCTTCTGGCTTTTTATATAACGGGGCACCCATTTGAAAAGGAAATCTGGTCCCATATAACTGCATTCATTAGCCATACAGAAAGAAGCTATCTTCATCCTTATCTTATAATCCACCACCGGCTCATCGCTGAGATCATAGGCAATATCAGGTTTAAAAAAATCAAGGGCACGGCAAAAATCAGAATCAATATTACCTATCGTAAAAACCTTTTCACCAAAATATTTTTCCAGGTCATCTACTATCAGTTTTTCTGTTCCGCCAAGAAATATTATTCCTGAAAAACTGCCCGGGAAATACTCCTTTAAAAGATTTATTGCATCCCTGCTGACTTCTGGATAATGCTCGCCATCTATTAAGGCAACTATTTTTTTATCCCTATTATCTTTTTTCTGTAATAAACTTTTCACAGAGCTTGGCCTTTCTGCCGATCCTTTTCACTCCAAGTATCTTCTCGATCTTGTCAAAAGGTGATCTTCTGTATATATCTATTTCTTTTTCCCTGACATATATTATATTATAACTTGGCTCTATTACTCCCCTGAGTCTTAAACATGATACCGTACCTGCTGTTACCACCAGCAAGTCCTCTACTCTCCATAAATAAGGGACGTGTTTGTGCCCGCATAGGACCATATCCACTCCGGCATCTACTACAGTCTCAAGTACGTCCCCGGCATCATTTACAATATTTCTTTCACGGCCGGTATCAGGAACAGACACCAGATGATGATGCATGGCAAATATCTTAAAGTTTTTATTATCACTCTTTCCAAACTCTTCTTTTATCCACTTATAATGCTCACGGCCTATTTGACCATTATCCAGGTCCGGCTCACTCGAATCAGCCGCAATAATAGTCACATCCTTTTCCCTGAACGTCCTGTACCTCTCCCCGAAGATCTGTTCAAAATGAAGATATCCTACATTTCTTGAATCATGATTACCGAGTTGAACTATCAAATTCTCACATTTAATAGGGGCGAGATAGTTTTTAACTGTTTCGTATTCTCTCCTGAACCCATTAGCTGTCAGGTCACCGGTTATTATTACAATATCCGGGTTCAATTCATTTATCTCATCTATGGCCCTCGTGAGAAGACTCGGGACAAAATGTGATTCCCCTACATGAATATCGGATATCTGAGCAATTATTGTTTCTTTATCGGTCCCAGCCATTATTATTCCTTTCAGATGTAAAACAATTTCTTATATATAATTTTAAATCAATACTTTAATTACCTGTTAAAAAGGTTAAGCCTTCCCGAAATATCACTATACTTTTTGGAGCCCCTCATCACTTCACAGCATAATCTAAAAAACTTATCATTTGTCTTAAGAAGCTTAAAGAAAAAAAGAGGATAAGTAAAAAATATCCTTGAAAAGGTCAGGGATATCTTTATATCCCGATAAATATCCTCTATTACTGCTTCCCTGTAATCTTTAAAAGAATATTCTGATCTCTTAAGAGCCGCTATAATGCTTTTCGATGCATGATGGGAGCTTCTAAAGGAATTATATAGTCCTTCCCCTGTAAAGGCATCTCCAAGACATGCGGCATCCCCGATCAAAAGTACTCTTTCACGGCACAATGGTGTTTCTTCTTTTCTAATGGGAATACATTGTGCCATCACCTGTGGTCCGTTCCCATTATTCCCGATTATATCTTTTCCAAGATATTGCTTGAAGTATTTCTTCATATGGACCGCAGTATCCACAGGACCGCCTATACCATAGGATATTGAATCTTTCTTCGGAAAGGCCCATAAATAACCTCTTTTTGTACCTCCAAAATCAAGAACGATATGCTGCATTATTTCCCGGTCATCTTCAGGACGGCATTTTTTCTCAAGTTCATATCCCAATATCTTCAGTATCGAGGCCTTACCTACTATCCTGCGGTGCACCAACCCTCTTATTCCATCGGCACCTATAAGTATTTTTGCATTGTATTTATGCTTTTCCGTTTTTACCGTGACACTATTATTGCTGCTTTCAAAATCTATTACTTCCTCGCCTAATTTAATACAACATCCATTCTTAACTGCTTTATCTGCAAGAAAATGATCAAATTCTCCCCGGTCAACTGTATGGATTATTGGACTTCCGTACTCTTTTGAAAAACTGTTACGACCCTTTAAGGAGAACAGGATGCTTCCAAAACTCCTATGGATGGTGCCGTCAATATCAAAAGGAATGAGTTCCAGGGACCTGTCCTGCAATCCCCCCGCACAGATCTTATAACGGGGGAAATTTTTCTTCTCTATGATCAGGGTCCTTATATTATTTTGGGAAAGCAGAAAACCCAGCAAACTGCCAGCCGGTCCGGCTCCTGAAATTATTACATCATATCTTGATTCCATACGCTCTAATTTTATATAAAGAAAAAGTAAAGCACAATACAATTACTCATATTGTGCCTTACTTTTAATATAAATCTAATATTAGGAGCCTGTCCGAGGATTGAGCTCAGACTTGCAAGCTATTATTAAACATGTGCCATTTCTGTCTGCTTATCAAAGAGATGGAGCATTTCAGTATCCATGAACAGTTTAGCAGAATCTCCGCTCTTCAGCTTCGACTTTGGAGTGACCCTTGCGGTCATAAGGACTCCATTGATGTCCACATATACATAGATCTCAGCACCCATAGGCTCTGTTACTTCTACATCAGCGATCAGGGTATTACTGTCTTTTGACTCATCGACAAATGCTGAGTCTTCCAGATCCTCGGGCCTTATCCCCATGACGACGTCTTTGCCGGTCAGGCTGTGTTTCTTGATTATTTCCTGGATCTTTGCAGGAGTGTCGATCTCGAACTGATGATTTTTAAGAGTCATCTTATCTGTCACTGTTACATCCACAAAGTTCATGGCTGGTGACCCTATGAACCCTGCAACAAACATGTTTTTAGGATGATCATAGACATCCTGGGGTTTTCCTGTCTGCTGTACAAGACCATCCTTCATGATGATTATCTTGTCTGCCATTGTCATGGCCTCTGTCTGGTCATGAGTTACATAGACTATGGTGGCATTCAGTCTCTGGTGAAGTTTAGCAATCTCCGTCCTCATCTGTACCCTGAGTTTCGCATCAAGGTTTGAAAGAGGTTCGTCCATAAGGAAAACTTTTGGATCCCTTACAATAGCTCTTCCGAGCGCGACTCTCTGTCTCTGTCCACCGGAAAGTTGTTTGGGTTTTCTCTTTAGAAGGTCTTCGATCTTTAGGATCCTTGCAGCATCTGTAACTCTTTTCTCGATCTCTGCTTTTGGGGTTCTCCGGAGTTTTAATCCGAAAGCCATATTGTTGTACACATCCATGTGAGGGTAAAGGGCATAGTTCTGAAACACCATCGCGATATCCCTGTCCTTTGGTGGGACATCGTTGACGAGCCGATCTCCGATATAGATTTCTCCCTCGGTTACTTCCTCCAACCCTGCTATCATACGCAGTGTTGTGGTTTTACCGCATCCTGAGGGTCCTACCAGGACCACAAATTGTTCGTTTTCGATAACGTCGCTCACATTGTTAACAGCTAGTACGTCATCGAATCGCTTGGTCAGGTTTTTTAGAAGCACCTTTGCCATTTGATTCTCCCTTGTTCGATTTTATAAACAAGGGAGATTATAACTTAAAAACTGATTATTTTCTATATGACGAGATATAATTCATGCCATAAGCATCCCTGCCTGCAAGGAAATCTGATGCTCTCATAGCTTCAGCAAGTCCAGGTGTAAGCGGATCAGCTATAGGGGCTGTAAGACCATTCATTATACCCATTGAAATGAACTGGATATTCAGCAGGTCCCTATTAGGCATCCCAAAACTGACATTGGAATATCCGCCTGTTGTAGACACTCCATATTCGGCAACCAGCTGCCTCATTGTCTCAATCGTTATATTTGCAGATTTAGAATTAGTCGAATTGGTCATGACCAGGCTGTCAAATACCAGGTCCTCGATCTTGATACCCATACTTTCGGTGCGCGCGATTATTTTTTTAGCTATCTGGATCCTTTTAGCTACATTGTCCGGTATCCCGTCCTCGTCCAACAAGAGGCAAATAATGGCGGAACCGCTCTCAGCAACTACAGGAAGCAGACTTTCCATAGATTTTTCTTCACCTGTTACTGAATTAATAAGCACTTTATACGGATATACCTTAATTGCAGCCTTAAGTGCTTCGGGGTTTGCCGAATCAAGGCATACCGGCTGATTTGATTCTTCCATGACCACCTGTACCGCCCTGGGAAGCATCTCAACTTCATCTACTCCTACCGCACCGACATTTATATCGATGATATGGCCGCCTGCTTCTGTTTGCTTCCTGGCATCTTCCCTTACAATATCCAGTTTACCCTGCTTCAATTCCTCAGCAAGGGATTTTCTTCCTGTGGGGTTGATCCTTTCGGCAATCATGACTGTTGGAAGTCCCTGACCGAACTTCACTTCAGTCCCTTTACCTGTTACCACTGTTTCCATGGTACTGTCCTTTCTCTTTTTTACCCATTTAATATCCCCCTATTTATTGCAATCCTTATAGATCCTGGTAAAGATCTCAAGAAATTTTGCACTTACTTCATCTGTGGAAATTGTAACCCTGATATACCCTGGAAATCCAAGATTTTCACCAGGTCTCACAATAAATCCTTCTTTTAACAGTTCCCCTGTTATCTGGCCGCTATCAGTACCAACCTTTATTAGTATAAAGTTAGCATAGGATTTTATGAATCCTATACCGTTTTTCTCAAGCACATTATAATAGATTTGTTTTTGTTTATGAATACTCTCTCTTACTCCAACTGCAAAATCCTGGTGCTCCAGAGAATAAAGCGCCGCTTTCTGTGCGATCGAGCTTACATTAAAAGGAAGCCTCACTTTATTCAGGGCTCCTATAGCCTCGGTCGATCCCATACCGTAACCTATCCTCAAGCCTGCAAGACAGAACATTTTTGAAAAAGTCCTGAGGACCATCAGATTATCCCTGCCAGCAATATATTCAGTAGTATTTATCCTCTCATCCGGCATAGCATATTCATAATAGGCTTCATCCATTACAAGAAGTATGTCTTCAGGTAATCTGTCCAGAATATATTTGAATTCTTCCTTAGTTATATTCGTGCCTGCGGGATTATGGGGATTAGTCAAAAACATTATCCTGGTGTGGGAATCCACTGCAGCAAGAAGACCTTTCATATCATGCCTGAAATCAACCAGGGGTACTTTTATAGCAATACCCCCACACTTCAATGCAGCTTTCTCATATATTGGAAATGTGGGGTCAGCAATAACTATATTATCACCTGAATCTATAAAACTATCGCATATCATCTCGATAACCTGATCCGATCCGCTTCCTATTATTATCTCTTCTATGGGGATCCCATATATCTTTCCAAGCTTTTCCCTTATTTGACTGCATTCAGCATCAGGATAATAATAGATGTTCCGGATCTCTTCACATATTTTTTCTATGAGTCCCTCCGGGAGTCCATACAGGTTTTCATTCGAAGCAAGCTTATAGACCTTTTTTAATCCATATTTATTCTTTATTTCTTCTATTGATCTTCCCGGGGTATAATCCGGAAGACCGGATATCCATTTTTTTATCTTTAAACTCATTCTTCCCACCTTTTGTTTACTGAATCCCTGTGAGCGTATAATCCTTCAAAATCTGCCATATCTGCAATATATTTTCTTTCTTTTTCAAGAGCATCCCTGCTGTAATGACATATACTGCTCTTCTTTAAAAAATCATCTACACTAAGGGGTGAAGCAAATCTGGCATTACCTCCGGTAGGTATGACGTGATTGGTCCCTCCAATATAGTCACCCACCGCAACCGGGGTATAATCACCAATAAATATTGCACCGGCATTTTTGATTCCTTTAAGTATATATTCATCGTCGGCTACCATGATCTCCAGATGTTCGGGGGCTATCATATTTGATGCCTTGACTAAAAGATCCATGTCTTCATTATAAAAAATAAAGCAATTATCATTAAGTGCCCTGACTGCCGTCTCAAAATTATTTTTTTGCCTGTCATCACTACCAAACTCTTCCAGGTATTTATCAATGCTTTCAACTACTTCACGGGCTTTCTTGCGGCTGCCGGCAAGTAAAATGCTCCTTGAAAGCGGATCATGTTCTGCCTGCGATACCAGGTCAAGCGCAATAAATTCTGCCCTGGCACTGTCATCTGCAATAATAGTTATGTCACTGGGACCGGCAAGACTATCAATTCCCACAAGACCATAAACAGCTTTTTTTGCCAGTACTACATATTTATTGCCAGGCCCTGCTATTTTGTCCACCCGCTTTATTGTTGCGGTACCATATGTCATTGCAGCTACAGCCTGAGCGCCACCGATTTTATATATCTCACTGATCCCAAGATCCCTGCATAAATAAAATAGGATATCATTCAGCTTTCCATCCATTCCCGGAGGCGAGCATATAATGATCTCATCAACGCCGGCTATAATCGCCGGTATAGCAGTCATCAGGACAGTAGAAGGATATACATATCTTCCACCTGGTATATAAAGCCCTACCCTCTGTAATGCGGTAGATCTCTGTCCGAGTTTCTTCCCCGGACCGGTTTCTGCCATCCAGGAGTTTTTCCGGGACTTTAATTGTATTTTGTGATATTCCTCAATATTTTTCCTGCTTGTCTTTACGGCTTCTATGAGCGCAGGCATATTCTTTTCAGCCCTTACCGCAGCCTCCTCTATTTCTGAATTGTCTACAGATAAATTGTCTATATTCCCCGGATCATATCCGTCAAACTCCCTGGTATATCTGATAAGGGCAGTATCTCCTTCAAGTTTTACCCTTTCCAGGATACTTTCTACATCTGAAATTGTTTTTTGTGATATTCCCTGATCTTTTTCAAGGCATGGTTTAAGGTCCTCAAGACTGCCAAGGCTATTAACTTTTATAGAAATATTTTTCATTTCAAATATTTTGATACTTTTTTAAGTTTCTATTAATATACTCTATGTCAAATTATAATAAACTAAAGACAAATTTAATATTATAGGGAAAATGGTGAATTATTCAACTTTAAAACCCAGAATGCTTCTTCATTCTTGTTGTGCCACCTGTACAGCTTATCCCATAGAGCTGCTTAAAGACAAATTCACTATCTCACTATTTTATTATAATCCAAACATCTTCCCGGAAGAAGAATATAATAGGAGACTTGCAGATATCATTGTGCTTGCAAATACAACCGGTACCGAGCTCATCAAAGGGGAATATGATGCGGCAGGATGGGACAATGCTGCCGGGCATCTTCCCGGTGAACCTGAAGGAGGCAGGAGATGTAATTTATGTTTTGATCTCCGCCTGAAAAAGACAGCAGATACCGCAAAAGAAAAGAGTTTTGATATATTTGGTACCACTCTCTCAATAAGTCCCCATAAAAACTATGAAATGATAAATAAAGCAGGTGCGCTCTGTGCCGAGAACTCAGGAATTGATTTCTATAGAACAGACTTCAAGAAAAAAAACGGCTTTAAAAAAGCAATCGGTCTTTCCAAAAAATTTTCATTCTACAGACAGGACTACTGCGGCTGTGAGTACAGCATCAGGTCAAATAAATAATCCGGTCTATCCGGACCAGGGGTTTACACTCAGCTTTGCCTCACATCTTGCTATTTATATTATCCAATAAGTCCAGATCCGGTTGCTTGACAGACTCTTACACATTCTTTTCCCGGATCTTCTTCTCCCTGAATTTGCGGATAACATAATTCGCAATAATGAGAGCAATTATAATAGCGATCAGATTGATGATATATACTACTTTTACAGGCCCGACATATGAACTGTCTATCCTGAAAGCCTCTATAACGGTCCTGTATACAGCATATACTCCCAAATAAATTGACAGTATCAGTCCGCTTGGAAGTCTGTCAGGTCTATTCCTGTAGATCCTGTGAACAAAGAGGATGAGTACAAGTAGTAAAAGATTTGCCATTGATTCATAGAAAAATGTTGGATGGAAATATTCATAACTCGCATAATCAAAAGGCCTGTTTTCCGGTCTGATAAATATTGCCCATGGAACTGAGGTCGGCCTGCCAAATGCTTCCTGGTTGAAGAAATTGCCCCACCTGCCGATCGCCTGTCCCAATATTAGCCCGGTCACCATTATGTCTGCCCAGAGCCAGAAATCAAGCTTTCTTATTTTACAGAATACTATAAGGGCCAGGATGCCGCCGAGCATAGCCCCCTGGATCGCAAGGCCTCCCCTGCGGAATGCAAATATATAGCTAAGGTTCTGGCTGTAATATGACCAATTTACAAAAACATGCAGCAGACGTGCGCCGAGTATTGCAAAAACTATTGCAAATGGTGCAAAATTAAGTACTTCATCCTCTTTTTGCCTGCGGTACTTTGCGATAAAATATGCTACCACAAATCCGATTATAAGAGCCAGGGCCGTCAGGATACCATACCATCTTATTTCAAGATTAAATATTGTAAAAGCTATAGGATCCATATTCAAGTCTTCTCCTTATAATAGAGTTTTTATAAATAATAATTATGATATCTCATATTTATGAAAATCAAGTATAGAAATTCTAACACATATCCGGATAAATATTTATTTAAAAATTTATTTTATCCAGTATGGGTATATATCTTGAAAGATAACCTATTATCCTTATCATCGAATCAGTTGCAAACACTATACCGAGGGCAATAATAAATATGCCGGATATGATCGAAACCAGGTTCAGGTGCCTGTTTAGTTTTTTTAAGAATCTTGAAAAGAAACTTATAAAAATACTTGCAAGGATAAAAGGGATCCCGAGTCCCAGGGAAAAGACTCCCAGGAGCAGGATTCCATCAATGAGACTATCAAGTTTACTGGCAAGAAGCAGTATCCCCGAAAGGATCAGGCCCACGCAAGGTATCCAGCCAAAAGAAAATATGATCCCAAAAATAAATGAACCGATAAAGCCAGACCTTATGGAACCCGGCATATTAAATCTTTTCTCAAAGTTCAAAAACTTTATCTTAAAAAGCCCAATATAATGAAGTCCGAAGATTATAAGTATGGCGCCGCCTATCCTGCTTATTATGCTTGAATAATCTACTAATACCTGCCCTATAAATGTAGCTGTAGAGCCCAGCGCAATGAAGATAATTGAAAAGCCCATCACGAAAAAAAGACTGTTAATAAAAAGATTCAGCCTTTCTGAGATCTTTATGGACTCATTTTTATATATTGCCCTGCTTGACATCATGCCAATATACACCGGGACAAGAGGCAGTATACATGGTGATATAAAAGCCAGCAGACCGGCAATAAAAGAAGAGAGTAAACCTATTTCCAACATATGTCTTCCATATTTTTATATTATATTGATTTAAAGCAGATCATCTATTGCACCTTCCAGTTGTACAGCCGACATCATGCCTACATTCTTATATATGATCTGTCCATTACCATTAAGGATAAAGGTGGTCGGGATTGCCCTTATTCCCCACTTACTCATTATAGTTGAATTTCTATCAACAAGCAGGAGGTAGTTTATTCCATACTGATCCGCAAAATCCCTGATAATAGCAGCGCCTTCATCTGAGACACCTATAAATTGCACTCCCTCATCCCTGTATTTATTATAAACATCGACAAAATCCGGTATCTCCTGCCTGCATGGAGGACACCATGTTGCCCAGAAATTAAGCACGATCACATCTGTTGAAAAATCTGACAGGGAGACTTTATCTCCTGTAATATCTTCCAGTGTAAAATTGTTTTGATATGCAGCTGTAATTGCCAATTCTTCATCAGTTTGTCCAATGTAAAGAGATCTTATGTTTTGGATAAGTGTACAGCCTGTAGATACCATAACCACTAAAAGAAACAGGACCAGAAAGGCTATTATTGTTTTAATCTTCATTTTCCATCCATATTATTAAAATCCATATTCCTGCCAAATTCAAATAAAGCCGAAATGGCTTTTTCATCATTTAGTATATCTCCCCTTTTGTCTATGCTATTAAAAGTAAAATCCTTTAAATAGTCAACAAATAGTATATTGAAAAATGATCTCATAATCTTCATGGAACAATTAAAAATATCTTTTGACCCGGAACCGGCGGTGCTTATAAATATTCCCCCCCGGGTCTTTTTAATAATATTTTTATTGTGTTCATTTTTTAATACCCAGAATCTCTGGCATCTGTCTATCATCGCCTTAAGATAACCTGACACTGAAGTAAAGTAAACAGGAGAGGCCACAGCAATAAAGTCGGCCTCAATAAGCAATTTATATATTTCCTGCATATCATCTGCAATAATACATTTCCCCGTTTTTGAGCAGTCACGACAGCCGCGGCATGGAGTTATGTTTTTATCCTTTATAAGCAGACTATCTATCCTGACAATATCTTTGCTATATCCGGTATTTTCAACAATGCCTTTCAGGAAATAGTCCATAAGGGTCGCAGTACTGCCTGATATTCTCGGGCTTCCATATATAGCAACTATCTTATACTTATTATTAGTTTTTTTAATATCGTTTTTCAATTGCTATCTCCCTGCAGTATAAAATAATATTCTTGATCAGGACTATATATAATTTATTATTTTTTTTAAAAAGAGGCAAATGAAGCGCGGCGATAATTATGCGGGCCGTGCGGAATATCAATAATATCTATTCAATAATTTGTTCATATCGATATCACTTATTATGTGATCGACCAGCGGTTTTCTATCAATCTGCCTCAAACCATCTTCATAGACGGGTTTTTGTACCTGGTAAAATATCCCCGTGGGGAGCTTTTCCTCTTCAAGAGACTTCTGGAATGCATTTCCAAGATCTGTGCGGTCATAAGCTTTTATAGTATCTATGCTGTAGACTTTTTCCCTATAATAGTCATAAGAATCAATTTTATTAAATGTCACGCAAGGCTGGAGGACGTCTATAAAGGAAAAACCCTTATGTTTGATTGCTTTCCGGATTATTTCACCCAGCTGGATGATATCTCCCGAAAAACCCCTTGCTACAAAAGTGGCCCCGGCTGCAAGGGCAAGGGAGATCGGGTTCACAGGACTCTCAAGAACACCCGAAGGTGTGGATTTTGACTTAAATCCCAGATCACTGGTTGGAGAAGTCTGGCCCGTAGTAAGTCCGTAAACATGATTATCATGTACTATATTTGTTATATTTATATTCCTCCTGCAAGAGTGCATGAAATGATTTCCACCAATTCCCATTCCATCACCATCACCTGAGACGGCAAGAACGGTCATCTTGTGATTCGCAATTTTTGCACCGGTAGCAACGGGTAAGGTCCTGCCGTGAAGTGAATGAAAACTATATGATCTTAGAAAATTTACTCCATTCCCCGAACACCCTATTCCGTATACTACCAGAATCTGGTGGGGATGAAGCAAGAGCCTGGTAAATGCTTTTTTCATCGCATTCCATATGGCATAATTTCCACATCCGGTACACCATGTGGGCCTTCTGGAAGTATTAAAATCTGAAGGTTTTAAATTATAATCTTCCTTTATATTTTCCTTTTTCTTCCTTGGCATCCGTTTATCTCCCTGATGATCTATAATACCGGCAGCCGATCAATATACAGGAACCTCATTCTATCTTTTCGATCCCATTTATGATCTCTTTCGGTAAAAATTGTCTTCCGCTATATTTTAATATTTTATTTTTTATCCTATAGCCGGTATTCATATTTATTAACTTGGAAAGCTGGGAAGTCTTATTGTTTTCAACTACTACACTCTTTCTGCTCTCATCGATATATTTTTCAACAAGATCCTGCTCAAAGGGATATAAAAAGGTAAAATGGATCAGGTTAACCTTTTTTTCATTCTGGTTCAATATATTCATAGCTTCAAGAATAGGACCCTTGCATGAACCCCAACTCCATATGGTCACTTCAGCATCTGACGGACCATACCTCTTTGGCGGCGGTATTTCATCAAGCAGGGTATTGACCTTCCGGAATCTCTTATCTGTCATCAACCTGCGGTTGTGAGGATCCTCTTCTGAAAAACCATTTTCATCATGTTCATCGCTATTTACTATGGATACACCTTTTTCAAGCCCTATGACAGCCCTTGGAGAAACGCCATCTTCAGTAACTTTATATCTCATATAATCATCATCTATTTTTTTATCTTTCTTGATTAGATTTTCACGACTTACTTTTATCTTTTTGAATTCGAACTTTTCACATGAAAAATGGCTTTCAGATAAATATTTATCAAGCAGGATTATTACAGGTATCTGGTACTTTTCAGCAAGATGGAAAGCTTTCCCTGTAAGATAAAAACATTCTTCAGGATCTCCTGGAGCAATCACGATCCTTAAAAATTCACCATGAGACGCATGGATGGCAAAAAGCATATCTCCCTGTTCTGTCCAGGTCGGGAGTCCTGTCGCAGGAGCAGGTCTCTGGCTGAGTACGATCACTAAAGGTGTCTCAGTCATCGCTGCGCTCCCCAGGCTTTCAGCCATCAGGGAGAAGCCCCCACCTGAGGTGGCTACCATTGCACGGACTCCGGCAAAAGAAGCGCCGATCGCCATATTGATCACTGCAATCTCATCCTCTGCATGCTTGGTCACAATATTAAATTCATTTTCAACGGAAGCAAATGAATGTAATATTGAAGATGAAGGAGTCATCGGATATGCCGAATAGAATTTACACCCTGCTCTTACAGCCGCAAGGAAGACTGCATCATTACCTGTCACGAGAAGTCTCGCCAGAGGTTTGACTATTTCCAGCTCATAAGCCTTGGCCCTGGATCTTTCCCTGACATACCTGAATCCGGCCTCAAGTGCACGGATATTATTATTGATTACTATCGGGCCTTTTTTCTTAAATACATGTTTAACAGTAGTCTTCATCGTTTCAAGATCATAGTTTAGAAGCGCTACTGTAGCGCCAAGGGCAATATTGTTTACCATTACTTCACTAATACCCATTTCTTTTGTGATCTTTTGCATGGGTATTGAAATATAATTTATATCTTTCCTGGTATTATTAATTTCTTTTTGTTCGTATTTGGGGCCATCATAAATAATATAACCACCGTAAATCACCTCATCCTGGTGAAGTTTTATGGTTTCGGGATTGAGAGCCACAAGAATATTGACATCCTTATTGATTGAAAATATCTCCCCTGAATTTATCCGGGCAGTAAAGGTATTGTGACCTCCCCTGATCAGTGAAGGATACTCAATATTGTCTATGACCGAATATCCTTTCCTGGAAAAAGTCCTGGAAAATATATTACCGGATGTCAGTATTCCGTAACCTGCTTCCCCTCCGATTTTCCAGGTAATATTAGATACTTTCATATTAAGTCCGGTAGTTAAATTGACCTTTGGAGCCTATCTGATAACCAGATCCCTAGTATAATGATATTATCATGGAGACTTATTTTCAATACTAATATTTGTTTAAAAACTATGGGGAATCATAATACCTCAATGATCATTAATAAAAATCAAACTTTAGCCCTGACTGTTTTTAAACATTTCTGCAGTAAACCTTCTCATTTATTTATTAATATTTTGAATATTAAGGTAAAATAACTAAACCTTATGAATACAAATAAGCTAAAAGAAAATATAAGAGTCTTGTTCAGGCCGGCAATTATTTCCTGGGCCCTATATGATCTTGCCAATACTTCATTTGCCGTGATAATAATCACAATAGTCTTTCCTCTTTACTTTACAAATATTATTGTCACACCCGGCCTGTATCCAGAAAATTTTGGAGATCTAATGTGGGGTCTTGCCGGAGGGATCTCTATGATAATAACATCTGTCCTTGCTCCCTTGTTCGGGGCAGTGGCGGATACTTCAAGGTCCAAAAACAGGTTCCTTATGGTGTTGACCCTGGCCTGTATAGTTTTTAGCATTCCCCTTTTCTTCCTTAAAAGCGGGATGGTAGCAGCTGCAGTTATACTGTTTATTATAGCAAATGTTTTTTACCAGACTTCCATGATGTTTTATAATTCCTTCCTGCCCCAGCTCTCAACAAAGAAAAATACAGGACTTGTGTCGGGTTTTGGTTTCTCAATAGGATATATGGGAGGATTTTTAATACTTGTCATACTGCTTCCATTTTTACGAAACGGACTTGAGCCGGGAAACCTCTTCAATATTAGACTGTCGTTTATCATCACCAGTATGTTTTTCCTTGTATTTTCAATACCATCTTTTTTATTCTTAAAGGATCTGCCTGCTACAAACCAGGTAAAGAGAACGGCCTCTTACCTGATCCATGGTTTCAGAAAGCTTGCAGCCACATTAAAAAACATCAGGAAGTATCCGGACCTTTCACGATTTTTAATATCATATTTCCTTTTTTCAAATGCTTTCTCGGTCCTTGCATTATATGTTGCCATCTATGCCAAAAATACCCTTAACTTCAGCCTTTATGAGATAGTCATGCTCTTTATGATAGGCCAGATACCTACAATAATAAGCTCAATATTCTTTGGATGGCTGACAGACAGGATAGGAGCGAAAAAAACAATATCCATAACCCTTATCATCTGGGTATTTATTATCATACTTGTCTCAAGTTTTGATGTAAAAGCTGTTTTCTATACCGGATGGATATTAGCATCTATAACAACAGGTTCCACTCTTATTGCGAGCAGGAGCCTGATGGCCAGGCTTATACCGGTGGACCATGAAGCAGAGTTTTTTGGATTTTATTCGATCAGCGGAAAAGTCTCATCCATTATCGGGCCGGTTACTTTTGGAGTGGTTTCTTTCATCACAAAAAGTCAGAGACTTGCCCTCCTTACCACTATGATATTTTTAATTAGTGGTTTTATCGTCCTCCAGTTTGTAGGGAAAGGCAGAAAGAAATACTAATATTTCCCATCATAGCTTTCTTTCCCAGCTAAGATATGACCCATTAAGCAATTTGACATCAGAAAACCCCTGATTCATCAGTACCCTTAAAGCAAGGTATGCCCTGTATCCACTGCGGCAGTAGATAATCGTTTCTTTTTTGGGATCAAGCATTTGGGTTTTTCCCCTGATATCATCCACAGGAATAAGTACCGCATCTTCTATATGGCCGGCATCAAATTCTTTAGCGGACCTTACATCAAGGATGGCCATATCATCACCATTTTTTATTTTCTCCCGCATCACCGGTAT
>JAZFRP010000152.1:0-3780 GCA_036445715.1 Candidatus Humimicrobiaceae bacterium
GCACTTAATCTGGTTGAGCAGCCCGTGATAGTTATGAGCAAGACTATCGCAAGGAGAGTCATAGTAAATATAAATTTTGTTTTTATAGATATTAAAATCTTCATTTGAATTTAAATAATAAAATAAATTATAAGTATACTATATAAATTCCTTATTATTAATTATTATTAAGATAATTAATTAAAGCTTATAGGTAAAAAGAGTAATCACTTATTTTACTTACACATATTAATGTGTTATCCTTTGTGTAAAGGAGGTGTAGGATGGCAACAAACCTGGCATTAGATGATAAATTAATTATAGAAGCCCAGAAAATAGGAAATCATAAGACTAAAAAAGAAGCAGTATCTACAGCCCTGAAGGAATATATTGTGCATAAAAGGCAATTAGAAATTAAGAAATTATTCGGTGAGATTGAGTTTGATGAAAACTATGATTATAAAAGGGCAAGAAACAGATGAAAATATTAGTGGATACATGTGTGTGGTCTGCGGTTCTACGTTATAAAAATCCTGATGTAAAAACTACAGAAAGATTGAAGGATTTTATTATTGATGGACTTGTAACTATTATTGGCCCTATAAGGCAGGAATTACTATCAGGAGTATCAAGTATCGAATTATTTAATAGTTTAAAAGAATCCCTGGCTCCATTTGAAGATATAAATTTAAGGACAATGCATTTTGTAAAAGCAGCTGAATTTTCAAACACATGCAGGACTCAGGGGATACAGGGTTCCACAATAGATTATTTAATCTGTTCGGTTGCTCATCTGGAAAATTTAATAATATATACAACCGATAAGGATTTTAGAGATTATAAAAAATTTCTACCAATAAAAATATTAAAATGAAAAAATCTATAAAGATTCTGGAAGGGGCGTAGGATATGCTTTTAGCGATCGATGTGGGAAATACCCAGACTGTTGTCGGGCTTTTTAAATCTGATAATATACTGGCTTCCTGGAGGATGGTGACTCCCAGATTTGAAACTGCTGATGAGATAGCTTCTGCAGTATATGGCTTTCTACATAATTCAGGATATGATTCAGAGAATATAAGGAAGGTGGCTATTTCCTGTGTTGTCCCGAGGATACTTGATGAACTCAATAAGATGAGCCGGAAATACTTTAATTGCGATCCGCTTGTAGTAGACAGCACAATAGATTCTGATCTGGTCATTAAGTATGATTATCCGGCAGAGATCGGGGCAGACAGGATAGCAAATGCTGTTGCTGCAAAAGAGATATATGGTTTTCCATCTATTGTAGTAGATTTTGGTACAGCTACTACTTTTGATATATTGTCCTTAAAAGGTGAGTATCTTGGTGGAGTAATAGCCCCGGGTATTGAGATATCTTCTGAGGCCCTGTTCAATTATGCAGCTAAACTTTCAAAAGTAGATCTCCATTGGCCCGATAAGGTAATAGGAAAGAATACTTATGATGGTATCCGTTCGGGAATACTGTACGGGTTTCTTGGCCAGATAGATTTTCTTCTGGACAAGATCATTGGTGAGATAAATACAGAAGGTAAGGATGGATTTAAACCGAAAGTCATTGCAACCGGTGGCCTTGCAGTATTGATGACTGAAAAAAGCAAGTGGATAGAGATCCACGATGCTGACCTTACATTGAAAGGTTTAAAGATCCTTGTAGATAAAAATAAATGACTCTAAATATACTATCCTGTACTTATTCTTGGATGAAAATTGCTCTGATAAAATTTAAAGAGATCAAGGATGACCTTCTGATTTTTTACATCATCAGCCTACTTAAAAAGAGTTTATGGAAAAAGACTATTTAAAATCCCATGTAAATGACCTAAAAAAACTGGTATCTGAATATATTAGTCAGTATTGTAATGCAAAAGGGATCAAATCCGGCCAGGTAGCTGAACTTCTTAATGAAAAGACGAGCTCACGGATGGGAAAATATAGATTTAAGATAGGTCAGCTGGAGATCGCTAATCCGGTAATATCGGCTCCTCTTGCTGGAATAAGTGACAATACTTACAGGATCTTTGCCAGGTCTTTCGGCTGCGGCCTTACTTTTTCTGAGATGGTGACAAGTTATGGGATCCATCTTGATCATAAAAAAAGCTGCAAACTTACTGAGATAAGTGATTATGAGAGGCCGTGCGCATTGCAGGTTTTTGGGTGTGAGCCGGATATTATGGCTGAAGCAGCAAGAAAAGTAGAGGCCCAGGCTGATATTATAGACATAAACATGGGCTGCCCGGTCCCAAAGATACTAAAAGCAAAAAGTGGCGGATATTTGATGCAGGATGAAAGAAGGGTAGGGAAAATAGTATCAAAAATGGCCGGGGTTCTAAATATACCCCTGACGGTCAAGACGAGATTAGGCTGGAATAAAGAAAATATAAATATTATGCGTATTGCACAAATAGCAGAAAACTCAGGTGCAAGCGCCATTACGATTCACGGCAGGACAGTGAAACAGGGATTTTCCGGGAAAACTGATTATGAAACAATAAGTAAGGTTAAAAGAAAAGTAAATATTCCTGTTATCATTAGCGGGGATATCGGAACGCCGCAAGAAGCTCAAAGGGTCCTGGAAATGACCGGCTGCGATGGAGTGATGATAGGGAGGGCTTCAAAGGGGACCCTGTGGCTTTTCCTTAATATCCTGGTCCACCTGGAAACATCAGGAGCCGAGGGGCAGGTCGATTTTGTGGATTTTAATCCTGGTAATGAGTGGAAAAAAGATTTTGCCAAGCTGTACCTGCAGTTCCTTATAGCTTTTAAAGGGGAGTATAAAGCTATAAGAGAATTCCGCAAGCACCTTAGCTGGATATTTAAGGGAGTAAGGCATATAACAAAGGCCAGGAAAAAATTCTTCTTGATCGAGAGTATTGAGGATGCCCTGGAAATAGTTGATAATATATAGAATGTATTTCCAAAATCATCTGTAGAAAATAATGTAGGCACTTTGTGACAAGCTGGTAATTGTAGAATTAAAAATGTTTATAAATTATTATTTCCAATTCTAATCAAATGATCTTAGAAAATATCTGAAAGCTAAATCTTTAAAATATTTTATGTAATTGCTAAAATGTATTAGTCAATTTTCGAAAAAGAATTAAATAAGCAATACTGAAGAAATTGATATATTCGGGATGTAGCGCAGTTTGGCCTAGCGCGCAGCGTTCGGGACGCTGAGGTCGGGGGTTCAAATCCCCCCATCCCGACCAAAATAAGGAGGTATTACCATGATGTCTGAGATTCCGATAAATAGGGGTAAAGTTTCCAAAGAAAATATTGATAAAGAGATCCTGAGGACAGGACTAATAGCGGAACTTGATGCGATAAATCTCTACGAACAACTTGCTGATTCAACAGATAATAAGGACCTGAAAGATATCCTCATGGATATTGCAAAAGAAGAAAAGACTCATGTTGGGGAATTCCAGGCACTCCTTCTGAGAATGGATAAGCAGCAAGTCGAGGAGCTGGAAGCAGGCCGGGAAGAAGTTGAAGAAGAGCTGGGTAAACAATAAGGTTCAATAAATATCAATATACTTGCGATTATTTATGCTTGTTATTTTGATGATCTATAGACAAGTTTTTATAAATTAGCATATTTATTAGCATATTGACTTACATAATTAAATTATGTAATATATTATTCAGGTGAATAAAATGAGGACAACTATAAATATTTCAGATCATGTGATCAGGGAAGCAGAAACTCTTTATGAGACCAAGAATAGGTCAAGAGCCATAGAGAATGCAATAAAAGATGCAGTAAGGTTTAATAAG
>JAZFRP010000153.1:0-2892 GCA_036445715.1 Candidatus Humimicrobiaceae bacterium
TATTTAATATCCTGGATACCGGCTGCCTGGAGATGATAGAGGGCCAGTATATGGATATCGATTTTGAAGATAGGGATATCATATCTGTTGATGAGTATTTGAAGATGATAGAGAAAAAGACTTCGGCATTAATATCCGTCGCTTTGAAGGTAGGAGCGGTACTGCATCTTGATAATGGAAAACTTGAAGCCTTTGAAAAATTCGGCAAATACCTGGGGATCGCCTTCCAGATAACCGATGATATTTTGGGGATCTGGGGAAATGATAATAAGACAGGAAAACCCCGGGGAAATGATATAAGGAAAAGAAAAAAATCGCTTCCAATAGTCCTTTGCCTCCAGGAAAGCGATGAGAAGGGCAAGAAACAGCTTTTAAGGATATATGGGAAAAAGAAAGTTAGTGACAGGGGAGTTGCGGCGGTCCTTAAAAACCTTGAAGAGATAGGTGCAAAATATTTCTGCCGGAAACAGGCAAAGAAATATTATGAGATGGCTGTAAGTGAGATAGAAAAACTACCAATAAAAAACCAGTTTTCCACAGACTACAGGCAGTTATCTGAATTTTTAATAAAGAGGGATTTTTAAATATAAGATCTAAAAAAATGAAGGAAAAAAGAAAAGATAATATCAGGAGCTCTGAGGGAAGCAGGAGAAAAGAGGATCACCTGGACATAAGTCTTAATGGAGATGTTGAGAACAGGATGCTTTCAACCGGTTTTGAAAATTATAGATTTATTCACCAGGCACTGCCAGAACTGGATCTGGACAGTATCGATACTGGAACAAGCATGTTCGGCAAGAAGCTTTCTGCACCAATTATGATCTCACCGATAACCGGGGGGACCAGTGAAGGCGGCAGGCTCAATACAAGGCTGGCAGAACTGGCCCATAAAAAGAATATTGCATTGGGTATCGGTTCCCAGAGGATAGCCATCGAGGATAGATCATTTGAAGAAAGTTTTAAAGTAAGAAAAACTGCTCCTGACATCCTGCTTTTTGCAAATCTGGGCGTTGTACAGCTAAATTATGGTTTCGGACCAGAGCAGTGTAAAAGGGCCGTGGATATGATAGAGGCGGATGCACTCATGCTGCACCTTAATCCGATGCAGGAAGCTTTTCAGGATGGAGGAGATCATGATTTTTCAAACCTGGCCGGAAAGATCGCCAGTATTTGCAAAGAGGTAGAGTTTCCCGTAATAGTCAGGGAAGTAGGTTTTGGGATATCAGCTGATGCTGCGAAAATGCTGGCCGGTGCCGGAGTAGCCGGAATAGATGTCGGAGGAGCCGGAGGTACTTCATGGATAAAAATTGAAAGCAGCCGCTCAAAGGACCAGGCCCTGAAAAATATTTCAAAGAGTTTTATGGACTGGGGAATACCTACATCGGAGAGTCTTGAGATGATATCAGGAGCCAGCAGCAATATTAAAGTAATTGCAAGCGGAGGCATAAGGACAGGGCAGGACGTGGCAAAAGCAATTGCCCTGGGAGCAGATATTGCCGGGGCCGCCCTTCCGATACTTAAAGCTTCTACAGATCCAGCCGTTAAGGCTGAGGATTTAATAGATGAGATCATTTTGGGGCTAAAAGTCACGATGTTTGGGATAGGAGCATCAAATATTTCCAATCTTAAGAATAATAGATACCTGGTAAAAAAAGACCGGATTTTGTAAATAGTCAGTTTAATAAAAATGAAAGGCGATCACCTGTGATATATTCGCTGGACCTGTCAAAGACACTTATAAGACATATTTATAGAAATAACAGGAAGAGAAATAAATATATACCATTTGTACTGATGCTTGAACCTCTTTTTAAATGCAATCTTGCATGCTCGGGATGCGGCAGGATAAGGGAGTACAAGGATGTGATGAACCGCAAATTGACGAGGGAAGAATGCATTGAGGCTGCCGTACAGGCAGGGGCCCCTATTGTCTCCATTACCGGAGGGGAACCTCTCCTGCATCCGGAAATAAAGCAGATAATCAGGTCCCTTCTTAATAGTGGATACTTTGTATACCTTTGTACCAATGGACTGCTGCTAGAGGATTTTCTTGATGAGATAGGTCCGCATCCAAGATTAAGCCTTGTGATCCACCTGGATGGTATGGCAGAGACACATAATCATTTTGCAAAGAAACCTGATGTATTTGAAAAGGCTGTAAGGGCCATAAAAAAGGCTAAAAGACTTGGATTCAATGTAAGATCAAATACGACCATTTATAAGGATACCGATGTAGAAGAGATCAGGCAGCTCTTTTCATTATTAAAGGAGGTCGGGACGGATGGTGTCATGGTGTCCCCGGCATTCAGCTATGAAGTCCTGGGCGAAGACGATTTTTTATCAAGAAAGCAAGTCTTTAAGATCTTTACCGATATATATAATAATCTTAACGGGACCCGCCTGTATAATACACCTGTTTACTGGGATTTTCTCAAAGGGCAGAAAGAGCTTCAATGCATACCCTGGTCGACTCCTACATATAATATCAAGGGATGGAAAAGCCCGTGTTATTTACTGACAGATGATCATTACCAGACTTACAGGGAGATGATCGACAGGACAGAATGGGGAAAATATGGAACCGGAAAGGACCCCAGGTGCAGTAATTGTATGGCGCATTGCGGCTATGAAGCGTCTTCCATACAGGGCAAAAAGAACTTCAGGGACATTTTGAAGCTTGCTAAATGGAATATTACCGGGAGGAGCTAGTATTTTGAGATTTATGGTAACCGGAGCTACAGGATTTGTAGGGAGCCACATTGTAAATAAGCTTCTGCAGGATGGGCATGATGTAAATGTGCTGGTCAGGAAGACCAGCAATACCAGGAATATACAGGGACTTCCCTTAAAAGTAGTATACGGGGATCTCAGGGACATAGATTCCCTAAAAAA
>JAZFRP010000154.1:0-4021 GCA_036445715.1 Candidatus Humimicrobiaceae bacterium
TGAGATAAACTTGTAAAAATTGATTCACTAAAATATTTTTCACTTAAAGTGAAAAATATATTTACTAATATAAGAGAATTTTTTAGTATTTTCACATATTATCTGATATAATTACTTTGTGCAGACAGCTTTCGAAATAACTGTGTTTTAATTAGTGAGAGCCGATTGTACAATATAATAAAAAAGAAAAGTCAATTAGTGAACAAAATAAATTAATAGGAGTTGATATAAATTGGTAGCAGAACAAAAATGGGGCGATGAAAGCCTCGAAAAGATAAAGATACCAGAGGAGCTTCCTCTTCTGTCTCTTAAGAATAGTGTGGTATTTCCCTATCTTGCCACTCCGCTTGTGGTTGGAAGGAAGAATTCCCTGGAAGCTGTGGAGAGTGCTTCCAAGGAACATAAAATAATCGTTGTTGTTGCACAAAAGGAAGAAAACAAGGAGATCGTTGAAAAGGAAGATCTTTATGAGACCGGTACCGCCTGTGCAATTAAGCAGGTCGTAAATGTCAGTGATAATGAAATAAAATGTGTTGTCGAAGGTATATCCAGGGTAAAAATAAAATACTTCACACAGGAGAAACCTTATTTTAGGGCTTCTGTTGAAGTAATCAAAGAAGAACCTTATACAGAAGATGAGGAAATAAAAAATACTAATACTACTATCAGGATGCAGGTAGAGAAATTTATCCAGCTGGGTATCCCCCTGCCTACTGCCTTTGTGGTAGCAGCAACCAATATTTCCAGACCGGAGGTACAGGCTGACCTTTTTGCATCTTACCTTCTTACAACTACTGAGCAAAAGCAAAGGATACTGGAAGAAAATAATATTGAGAAAAGATTGAAGATCCTGACTGGATTCCTTGGTGAAGAACTTAAGAAATTTGAAGTTCAGTCCCAGATAAGGGACAAGGTCCAGAAGGAGGTCGGTAAGACCCAGCGTGAATATTTCCTGAGACAGCAGCTTAAGACTATTAAGGAAGAGCTGGGTGAATCAGATGAATCCGTGGCAGTCACAAATGACCTGAAGGAAAAGCTGGATAAAAAGAAGAAGATGCCAAAAGATGCAAGACAAAAGGTAGAAAAAGAGATGAAAAGGCTCGAGGGTATTCCCGCTATGTCTCCGGAGCATTCTTATATAAGGACTTATATTGAATGGATGCTTGATGTACCCTGGTCCGAAAAGACAAAGAATGTCCTGGATATTATAAAGGCAAAGAAGATACTTGACAGGGATCATTATGATTTAGAAAGAGTCAAGGTCCATATACTTGATTACCTGGCAGTAAGAAAACTAAAGGGAAAGACAACAAAAGGCCCAATACTCTGTTTCGTCGGTCCTCCGGGAGTAGGTAAGACTTCACTCGGTCAATCCATTGCCAGGGCTATGGGAAGGAAATTTATTAGGATGTCCATTGGCGGCATAAGGGATGAAGCTGAAGTCAGGGGCCACAGAAGGACATATGTGGGTGCCCTTCCGGGCAGGATAATACAGGGACTTACACAGGCAGGAACCAATAATCCTGTGTTTATGCTTGATGAAATAGACAAAGTTGGAGCAGATTATAGGGGAGATCCTTCATCTGCCCTTCTCGAAGTACTGGATCCCGAACAGAATAATTCATTCAGGGACCATTATTTGGAAGTTCCTTTTGATCTATCAAATGTGATGTTTATTACTACTGCAAATATCCTGGAAACCATACATCCGGCACTCAGGGACAGGATGGAAGTAATAGAGATACCTGGCTATAGCTCTGAGGAAAAGATACATATTGCAAATAAGTTTCTTATACCAAAGCAGTTAAAAGAACAGGGAATCGAGAAATACGATGTTAAGTTTGCCGGTGATGCTGTTTACCTTATAATCGAGGAATATACCAGAGAGGCAGGTGTCAGGAACCTTGAAAGGGAGATCTCGAAGATATGCAAAAAAATAGCAAGGGAGATCGTCGAGGGCAAGAAGCATTCTAAGATAGTAACTACCAAAAAGGTAGGGGATTATCTTGGAGTATCTAAAATACAGCCAAGTGAGATCGAGGATAAAAACCATATCGGTGTTGCTACCGGACTTGCTTATACTCCTGTCGGAGGAGACATCCTCCTTATAGAGTCTACCTTTTACAAGGGGACTGGAAAGATGGTACTTACAGGAAAACTTGGAGATGTGATGCAGGAATCAGCCAAAGCGGCATTAAGCTATATCAGGTCCAGGGCCACTGAATTTGGTCTTGATGATAAGATATTCAATAAATCTGATATACATATCCATGTACCAGCAGGAGCTATCCCCAAAGACGGTCCGTCTGCCGGTGTTACTATAACCTCATCACTGGTATCGGCCTTTACAGGAATACCTGTGATAAGAGATATAGGTATGACGGGAGAAATAACTTTAAGGGGAAGAGTACTTCCTATTGGCGGTCTAAAGGAGAAGCTTCTGGCTGCTAAAAGATCTGGACTTAAGAAAGTAGTGATGCCCTTGAAAAATAAAAGGGATCTTGATGAGGTGCCGAAGACAATACTTAAAGGACTGGAACTTGTATTTGCAGACAATATTGATGATGTAGTAAAAAATGTACTCGAAAAGAACCCTTTCAGGGTAAAGAAGTTGAGCAATGGTCCGGTCTATGGTACTCATGAATCAGATTTTGAAAGTAATACAAGCTTTACAACATCTGGAAGTTAGATATTTTTTTAACCGAACTGAAGCAGTACTATTTTTTAGTTTAAAAGACTGGTTTTTCCAGTTTGATTTATGGTAATCTACAACCCTCCCTGATATTATTCAGGGAGGGTTGATACATAATGATAATCAAGTCCCGATTTATAGTGGAAAAAAATAGTAATAGAATAAATAATGAAAAGATCACTGTGGAGAAGATGGTCCTGCTTTATTGTAAGAAGCACCACAATGGTTCACCCCTTTGCGATGAATGCAAAGAACTTATCAATTACTCCCATCTTAAACTTGACAAGTGTACATTTGGTGAATTGAAACCTGCATGCTCTAAATGCAGTGTTCATTGCTATAAACCTTTGCTGAGGAAACAGATCAGGGAAATTATGAGGTATTCCGGACCCAGGATGATATACAATCATCCCCTAATAGCTATAAAATATATGATCAATAAAATAAAATGATCTGCAATATTTGGCTGTATTAAACATATTCCCTACATACTTATGTTGAAGAAATCAAAATAAATCTATAAAATTTATAAATTTCAGTTATAATATTTGCGATTTTATTATAGAATCTTAATAATTTTTTTATTTTATTTTATTTTATGGCAAAAGACAAAAAAGCATCCTGTCGGATTATTTCTGTCGTAAATCAAAAAGGCGGAGTCGGTAAAAGCACCTCTGCTGTAAATGTATCTGCTTATCTCGGTCAAAACGGCTTCAAAACACTGCTTATCGATATGGACCCTCAGAGTAATGCCACAAGCGGTCTTGGTATATATCCGGAGGATATAAAAAAATCTACCTATGACGCTATTATAAATTTTGAGATACCTGCAAAAACAATAATAAAAACAGATTATAAAAACCTTGATATAATGCCTTCCTCAGAAAAGCTGTCAGGCGCTGAAGTAGAGCTTGTATCAAATTTTAAACGGGAGTACAGGTTAAAAGATATCCTGGACCAATTACATAATGATTACGACTATATACTTATAGATTGTTCACCTGCACTTGGACTTCTGACAATTAATGCCCTTACAGCATCAAGTGAAGTGCTCATCCCTCTCCAATGCGAGTACTATTCACTCGAGGGAATAGCAAGACTTCTTAAGACAATAGATCTGGTAAAACATAATCTTAATAAGAAGCTTGAGATCTCGGGAGTAGTCCTGACGATGTATTCCAGGACCAGGCTTTCGGACCAGGCCGTGAAAGAAATAAGGAAATATTTTCCTGGTAAAGTATTTAAAACAATAATACCGCGTAATATCAGATTGGCTGAGGCTCCAAGTTTTGGAAAACCCATTCTTTCATATGATCCCGGATGTAGAGG
>JAZFRP010000155.1:0-2823 GCA_036445715.1 Candidatus Humimicrobiaceae bacterium
TCCAAAGGATTTAGGCAATTAAGACCCATATCTATCAGGTCCTCTACAATATCGTCTATCTTTCCATCTGAGTGAAACATTATAGGTATGCCTGCATTTACAGCTGGCTCCATTATCCTTGCCATCCTGGGTACCCACATCTCCTTCATAAGTTTTGGTGGTATAAAGAGCCCTGTCTTAAATGCAACATCATCTGCCGGAAATATGAAATCCGCTCCACCGTCAATAAGTGCCTGAGTAATCTTTACAAAGTGGACCGTTGCTTCTTCGAGCATCTGGTCGACTAGCTCCTGGTCCTCATATACCATCATCATAAAGTCATTCATCCCTACAGTAAACTCGTAAAGAGTCTGAGAAATACATCCATAGAGCCCTGCAACACCTATTTTTGAATTTCTTGCTGCTATTGCATCTGTATACTCTTTCAAATATTTTTTAAGGTTTGATATAGCTCCATCTGAGTCAAGTATCAATCCCTCATAATCAGCCCTGGTCTTTACATCCCTGGAATATGCCGGGATGAGGTTTCCATCTTTGTCTTTTCTCTTGTATGGAGTCCACAGACCTGCATCGAATAACATTGCGTCCTGGCCAATCATCTCACACAGGTCAAGATATTCATTTGGATACATTGGTCTTCCCTGTTCAGCATCTGCTCCTTTGGCCGGATCTCCCCCATAAGCCAGGGTATTACCTGCAAATTTTCCTAAGAATTTTTCTACATGCTGGTCCTCGTAAAGAATTTCAAAGTTCGGTACACGGTCCACCGGTTCCCTTTTAAAGGCTGCTAACAGTCTTTCCTTATCAGGCTCACCGATATAGGGATCTAGTGTCTTTGAATTTACCATCAATATTCCTCCTCATCTTTTTTTTTGGTTTATTATTTCAAATTAGCTTATTGCTTTTTTAAATTATATTAATCCCTTCTTCTTATAATATTCAGTAGCTTCCTTAAGGAGATTTGCAACATCCTTTTCCTGCTGGTCCGTTAATGGATCCGGCTTATGAGTTGCCAGGATCTCTTCCATTTTCTCTTTGGCTAGTTCAATGACTGTCTTCTTACCGGTATTTTCCCATTCCTGATATGTTGTTTTGTCATATACTTTCGGCATATAATCTTCTGTCTGCCAGAGTGTCCTTGTCTGCCTGGTACCCAAAAAAGTCCCACCTATGCCGACCTGTTTTATAGTATCAAGTCCTATAAGACTATCTGTTATATCAAAGCTTTCCACTATCCTGCCTATTGTCTTTGCTACATCATCATCAATTACTGCAAGTAATGGATTATATGCAAGTTCACCCGTGATCCCTCCGTGAATAACAACCATGGAGGCTCCCGACAATGCGGAGCACATAGCAACTGGAAGTTTTTCTGCGGCCGTCTGGTAATCTATCATCTTGGAATTTGAAAATGCCGATCCTGTATTATTAATGGGGATCTTGTAGAAATCATGCCAGATCTGATTATATGCCATCTGGTGAAGTGCAATAGCAGATGTTCCAAAATTTAAGTCCCCTGTCTGCATATTCATGGCTGATACAAAATTATTCGCTATTATCCCGGAGCCTGGTTTAATGCACTGAAGAAGAACTACAATAGCCAGAAGCTCTGCATTATGACTTACTGTGGCCCCTGAAATTGTTATTGGATGTGAACCACCCATAATCGCTCCGGAAGCTATATAGATAGGAAACCCTGCTTCCAGATAATAGAATGCAGCATTACAGGCATCTTCTGCAAGTGAAAGCGGTGCGGCCCCCTCGACACATCCCATAAGCTGTGCACCTACAGCCTGGGCGATTTGTGTCTCCCATATGAAGCTATCTGTAGGCTGTGCACCTCTTGATGGTTTAGTGGAGTACCTCATCCTCTGTGCACAACTGGTGGGACAGGACATTACAGGGGGTACCCCTTCTATTTCAAAATAAGGTGTATATGATGGAAAGCAGTGCACTGAATCAAGAGCGTCAGAGACTATTACCGCTTCATTGTTTTGCTCTAGGGTAGGCATTGAGACTTTTCCGGTATCTATATCTGCATATCTCGCTCCGCAAGAATTCATAAAATATACTGTATTACCACCAAGTCTTATACTTTTCTCGGGATCCCTTGCCTTTACCATAAAACTGGATGGAGTCTTCCTGATGGCCCATTCAACAATGTCAGGTGGGATTTTCGCTATTTTCGTATCATAATCAACTATGCATCCACGCTCTTCAAGCACTTTCAGGGCTTTATCAGATTCATATTTAAAACCTATATCATCAAGCACCTGGAGGGTCGAGCTATGAAGCTGGTCCACCTGGCTATCTGTCAATATTTTTAAGGGTTCAAAGTTTCGTTTAAATCCTTTTTGCATATATATCACCTTTCATTTTTTAAAAATATCTATAATCTAAGCTCCATGCTTAAGCTCCTGCTTTTAACCGGAAGAACAAGTTATTCCAGACCAAGGAACTTTTTTACCATCTTCACTCCTTCAGGAGCAGTGGCGCCATAACCATCAGCACCTATCAGATCAGCAAATTCCTGGTTAATGGGACTACCGCCGACTATTACTTTTACCTTATCCCTTAGCCCTGCCCTGGTAAGACCCTCAATGACTTTTTTTTGTTCAGCAGAAGTGGTTGTAAGAAGTGCCGACATAGCCAGTATATCCGGACTCTCTTCACTTACAGCCTTCAGGAAGTCTTCAGACTTTACATTTATTCCAAGGTCTATGACTTCAAAGCCAGCTGCATACAGCAGAGTTGATACCATATCCTTTCCAATATTATGAATATCCCCAAACACGGTCCCGAGTATTACTTTGCCCAGACTTG
>JAZFRP010000156.1:0-7815 GCA_036445715.1 Candidatus Humimicrobiaceae bacterium
CATCAACCAATTGAGCCATTATTTCATATTCGCCCGAAATGGAAGGATTCCAGTTATATTCATAGGGAGGCGAATTGAAAGTTTTGACCTCATTTTCATTGACCAGGACCTTTATCCTGAATCCTTCAGTTTCTGCCTGCTTGCTTTTGATCTCTATGGGAACAGTTTCTTTTAGATTGATAAAATTATATACCTTATTATTAATAGGTGATGTAATAAATAAAGAATACTCGGTTTCATCTTCGACAACTGTTGTGCTGCCGGAGAAAAATCCCAGTGGAAGATTATTTCTAATTATAAAAAAGAATATAAAAGATAAACCTACTATTATAGCTACAAGTATATATGGAAAACGGTCCAATAGTGTAAGGTATTTCCTTTTATCTTTACTCATTCTCCCCGGTTTTCCTTTCTTCGATTAATTTTTCGGTTAAATTATACGGCATTTCTTCATACTTCAGTAATTTCTGTGAAAACCTGCCTCTTCCCTGTGTTAGCGAAGTGAGGTCAACCGCATAATTAAATGCTTCTGCCTGTGGAGCGGAAGCTTTTATAAGTTGTTTTTTATTTTCAATTGGAGTCATAGAGATTATCTTACCTCTTTTTGAATTGATATCACCGATTATATCACCCATATATTTTTCAGGGATTATGATATCAAGCTCCATTATAGGTTCAAGTATTACAGGGGATGCTACTTCCATACCTTTTTTAAATGCCATGGATGCAGCTATTTTAAATGCCATCTCAGATGAGTCGACATTATGGTAAGAACCATCATATAGATTGACACCGATGTCCACTACAGGATTCTTTGCAAGTATGCCTTTGTCAAGAGCTTCCCTGATACCTTTTTCTACACCCGGGATATATCCTTTTGGGATAGAACCCCCAAAGATACTGTCTGTAAACTCAAAACCCTCACCACGTTTACGAGGTTTAAGTTCAATAAATACATGACCGTACTGACCCCTGCCCCCTGATTGTTTTTTATATTTATATTCGGTCTTTGCTCCTTTTTTAATAGTCTCCTTATATGCTACATCTGGTGTTATCATATCAACTTCTACATCATATTTTTCCTTGAGTTTGTCTCTTGTAGTATTTAGGTGAAGGTCTCCCATTCCCCATATTATGTTCTGGTGGACCTCAATATTCAATTCCTGTCTCAGGGTCTGGTCCTCTTCTATCAGTTTACTGATGCCATTACCGATCTTCTCTTCATCACCCTTACTTTTAGGAACTATAGCTCTTGGAAGTGTTGGCTGCAAGTACTCGACCTTATCCATAATGAGAGGCTTATCAATACTTGAGATCGTATCATCATTGGAGATATTCATCAGTTTTGAGACTGCAATAATATCACCGCATGTAGCTTCTGATATTTCAATCTGTTTCTTACCCTGAAGTTTAAAAAGATTACCAAATTTATAAGGTTTTTCTTCACTTGACACCCTGTAGCTTTCACCTGCCTTAAATTTACCAGAGAAAATCCTGAATATGGATAATTTTCCAATATAGGGATCAGCCATGGTCTTAAATACATATGCCAGGGATTGGCCATCGGAAGAAGGTTCAATATCAACCTCTTCTTCATCGCCAATAGTCTTTGCTTTTACAGGGGGTATATCCAGTGAAGAAGGGAGGAGGCTATTGATATATTCCATCAATAGATCAATACCAAAATTTTTCACTGCCGATATTGCAAAAACGGGTATTACTTCTCCGGAAACGACAGCATTCTTAAATACATTGCTCAAAATGTTGTCATCGATCTTTTCACCTTCAAGATATTTATCAAGAAGCTCATCATCAGTTTCAACTATGGATTCGACGAGAGCACTATGGTATGTGTCCACCTGATCCTTCATATCGGCATCAATATCAGCTGCAGTCCCGGTAAAAGTACCATCTTTGTACTGGTATGCTTTATTTTGAAGGATATCTATTATCCGGGAAAAATCTTCACCGCTTCCAACAGGAATAGTTATAGGTACCAGGTTTAAGCCCTGAGAAGATTTAATTTCATCTACAGTTTTAAAAAAATCTATATTTTCAAGATCTATCTTATTTAATATTAAAAACATGGGTTTTGGATTTTTGCTAAGTATCTCAAGTATGATCTCGGTAGGTGCCTGCACACCGGATTTGGCGTCAACAACCATTAAGACGCTATCTGAAACCTTGAGAGTTGATTGGGACTGACCGGCAAAGTCACTGTAGCCGGGGGAGTCAATAAGATTTATATTAAAGTCTTTCCATTTATAATGCATTATGCTCGAACTGATACTGAAGCCTTTCACTTCTTCCATAGGACTAAAGTCAGAGACCGTATTTTTTTCTTCTATTTTTCCGAGCCTTTCAGTTGCCTTTGAATTAAAAAGTAAGCACTCCGATAATGTTGTTTTACCGACCCCATTTCCAGAGACTAGTCCGATTACCTTATTATTTGAACCAACTTTGTCGCCCATCAATATCCTCCCGAGAATAAGTACTTGAATATGTCAAATCGATCAGTTAAAAAACAATAGAAGAAATATACCATAAATTAGATATGGTGTAAAAAAGTATTAGGGTTTATAAACACTTTTAAAAACTGTTAAAAACTGACATCAGTGAGCCTGTCCGTGAACTTTAACCCGGGCAGGATCTAATTCCATAAGAGACTCCCGGAAAGTGATGATTGTATTTTTGCAATTGTTAATATGTTATAATTTTAAATTGTTAAATTTTTAATATAATAAGCACAAAATGAATTTGATTTTAGCATAAATTTAATACTGGAGGTAAGTAATGGTTGTCGGATTGATCGTACTGATAGTAGTCATCGTTGCAGTAATATTACTGATCCTTGGCACTGGTATCGTGATCTATAATTCTGTTATCTCCCTGAGAAACAAAGTTGATAATTCCTGGCACCAGATCGATGTACAGCTCAGGAAAAGATATGACCTGATCCCGAACCTGGTCGAGACAGTGAAAGGGTATGCCGCACACGAGAAAGAGACTCTTGAAAAAGTCATTTCTGCCAGGAAATTGGGCATTGATGCAAAAACAGTTACGGACCAGGCCAAAGCCGAGAATATGATATCTGATACCCTAAAATCATTGTTTGCAGTTTCGGAGAGGTATCCCAATTTAAAAGCGGATACTCATTTTTCAAGACTCATGGAACAGTTGAGTGGGATAGAAAGCAATATAGCTTATGCCAGGCAGTTCTATAATGATATGGTTATGAAGTTTAATACGAGAATACAGACATTCCCCGGGAATATATTCGCAAAAATGTTTAGTTTTACAAAAAAAGATTATTTTGAAATAGAGGATACTGCAGCCAGGGGACCTGTAAAAGTAGAGTTTTAATAAATGTCAGAATGATCCGGTTTTCGAATAGACTCCAGGGTTTAATGATCTAATATATGGTACGGTCAGATGTATGAGCATATTGCTAAAAACAGAGCCAAAACAGTACTTATCATAATAGGATTTGTATTTTTTCTGTCTCTTATAGGATATTTTCTTGGAATGTATTTTGATTACCGCTATGGCATGGGTGCGGCTTTTTCTGTGACACTTATGATAATTGCCCTGGTGATAGCAATATTTGCAAGTTTTGGAAGCTATTATTTTAGCGACAGGATAGTACTTTCCATGACAAGAGCAAAACCTGTGTCAAGAGAAGAAGATCCAAGATTATATTATATGGTGGAAGGGCTGTCGATTGCCGCCGGTATTCCCATGCCCCTGATATACACCATTCAAGATCAGGGCATGAATGCCTTTGCAACCGGTAGAAATCCAGGAAAAGGCGTGATCGTATTTACAAAAGGATTGCTGGAAAACCTTGATGATGAAGAGTTAAAAGGTGTTATATCGCATGAACTTGCACATATAAAAAATTACGATATACTTCTTGGGACAATTATTGTGGTCATGGTCGGGATAGTCTCAATAATCGCAAATATTATGGCCAGGCTTCTTTTTTTCGGTGGAAGGGGCAGGCGTTCCAGTAAAGGTTCAGGCGGCAATATCATTATGATAGTGGTATTAATAGTTGGTGTTTTGTTTATTATCATATCACCGGTCATAGCAATGGTAATAAGGATGGCGATCAGTAGAAACAGGGAATACCTTGCTGATTCTACAGGTGCCCTGATCAGCAGGTATCCACCGGGACTGGCAAGTGCATTAAAAAAAATAAGCAGCTACAGTGAAGTCGGTTCTGCAAGCAGCGCTACAGCGCATTTATTTATAAGTAATCCCCTTGGGAAAAAATCCAGGGTGATGTTTAAAAGTTTGTTTAATACCCATCCTCCCTTAAAGGAGAGGATAGAAAGATTAAATGAGATGTCTCTCGGAATATTGACTAAGTAATGGAGGTAAAAAACACAAAATGGAAAAATCAAGCTACAAAGTAAAAGCAGGCCTTGCCCGGATGCTAAAAGGCGGTGTAATAATGGATGTGACTAATGTAGAACAGGCAAAGATCGCAGAAGATGCAGGAGCCGTATCAGTCATGGCCCTTGAGAGGATACCTGCTGATATAAGGGCAACAGGCGGAGTTGCCCGTATGACAGATCCCCAGATCATCCTGGACATAATGGAATCAGTCTCAATACCAGTTATGGCAAAGGCACGTATCGGACATTTTGGAGAGGCCCAGATACTTCAGGCTATAGGTATCGATTATATAGATGAAAGCGAAGTACTTACCCCGGCAGATGAAAAATACCACATAAACAAATGGGAGTTTAAGGTTCCCTTTGTTTGCGGGGCCACAAACCTTGGCGAGGCACTCAGGCGCATAGGTGAAGGTGCAGCCATGATCAGGACAAAAGGGGAAGCAGGTACAGGCGATGTAGTAGAAGCTGTAAGACATATGAGGAATATAAAGGATGAGATGGCTCGTATTGCTGCCATGCCTACTGAAGAACTCATGACTATAGCTAAAGAGATGGGCGCCCCCTACGACCTGGTAGAATATGTCCACAAGGAAGGTAAGCTTCCGGTAGTAAACTTTTCAGCCGGGGGAATAGCAACACCTGCTGATGCAGCCATGATAATGCAGCTCGGTGCTGAAGGCACATTTGTGGGCTCCGGTATATTTAAATCAGAAAATCCTGCAAAGATGGCTGCTGCGGTAGTCGAGGCAACTACTAATTATGGCGATCCTGAACTTTTGGCAAAGATATCCAAAGGCCTCGGAAACCCGATGAGCGGTGTAGCTGTAAACGAGCTTTCAGCTGAACAAAAAATAGCAGGCAGGGGATGGTAGGTTAAATTTAGATGAGAAAAGTAAATGTAGGGGTACTGGCCCTGCAAGGGGATTTTAGAGAACATATTAAAATGCTTGAAAAAATAAATGTTCCAGTAATCGAAATAAGATTTCCGCAGCAGCTGGGAGAAATAGACGGCCTTATTATTCCAGGTGGGGAAAGTACAACGATAAATAAATTGATGGATAAATATGGGTTCAAGGAAGGGTTGAAGGTTTTTATGGGATCCGGCAAACCTATTTTTGGTACTTGTGCCGGCTTAATACTCCTGGCTTCCGGAGTCTCCGGCAAGGAACCGGGCCTTGGATTTATTGATATAAAGGTAAAGAGGAATGCATATGGAAGACAGGTCGATAGTTTTGAAGAGGTAGTCAGCATAAACCTTGATCACAAACCAGATCCCAAAGGATTTAAATCTGTCTTTATAAGAGCGCCAAAAATAGTGTATACTGGTAAAAATGTTAAGATTCTTAGCAGTTTGGGTGATGATGTACTGCTTGCACGTGAAAAAAACATTCTTGTATGTTCATTTCACCCGGAACTCACTGACGATACAAGGATCCATGAGTATTTTATAGAAATGATCAATGAAAACTTAGAGGAGAAATAAATATGTCAGGACATTCAAAATGGCATTCCATAAAACATAAGAAAGCAAAAGAAGATGCAAAAAGAGGTAATCTTTTTGGAAAATTATCCAGGAGCATAATAATTGCGATCAAGGAAGGCGGAGGAGTCTTTGATCCCAAAGATAATATAACCCTGGCTAATGCTATTGCAAAAGCCAAAGAGTATAATATGCCGCAGGCAAATATCGAACGTGCAGTAAAAAGGGGGACCGGGGAGATAGAGGGAGAAAGCTATGAAAGTATGCTCTATGAAGGATATGGACCCGGCGGAATAGCTATAATAGTAGAGGCGCTTACCGAGAATAGAAACAGGACCGCATCAGATGTAAGGAATACATTCAGCAAGTATAATGGAAACCTTGGTGAAAGCGGCAGTGTTAACTGGCAGTTTGAGAGAAAAGGGATGATCTTTGTGGACCGTACTTCCGTGGGAGATGAAGAGGAATTCATGCTTATGGCAATAGATGCTGGTGCCGAGGACATACAGGAAGATGGAGATATTTTTGAGATCAAGGTAGATCCGATAGATTTCATTAAAGTAAAAGAGGAGATTGTAAGCAGTAATGTGAATATTACAAGTAGTGAGATAGGGCTTATTCCTAAATCTAGAGTTAAATTATCAGAAGATGACGGTAAAAAGGTATTAAGGCTTGTAAGCGCACTCGATGAACATGATGATGTACAAAATGTCCAATCAAATCTTGAAATAACAGATGAACTTCTAAAGGTTATTGATGAAGGGTAGTGATGACTGCTGCGGAATTTAGAATAATCGGTATAGATCCGGGCCTTGCGACCACCGGAGTGAGTATTCTTGATATAAAAGGCAGCAAATATATGCCTGTGTACTCTGGTTGTATTATTACCAGCAAGAACGATAAGATGAGTGCTAGACTGGAAAACATATTTAATGAATTATCACTTCTTATAAAAAAATTTGAACCGGATTGTCTTGCGATAGAGGAGTTGTTTTTCAGTTCAAATGCTAAAACTGCCATAAGTGTAGGACATGCAAGGGGAGTTCTTATGCTGGCTGGCAGTATTAATGATTTAAAGATCTATGAATATACTCCGCTTGAGATAAAACAAGCTGTAGTCGGTTATGGAAGAGCAACAAAAAAACAGATAAAATATATGTTAAAAATAATCCTTAATACAGAGGATGGATTTTTTCCTAATAAAGATGATGCCTGGGATGCTATGGCTGTATCCTTATGCCATGCCAATAATCATAAATTCCGTGATAAAGTAGATGCTTTTAAATAATAAAACTATAGTAAAAGTTAAAACAGTATGATAGCAATTATAAAAGGTAAAGTATTGAGCAAGACCCCTTCAAGTATAATAATAGAAACCGGAGGTATTGGTTTTGAGGTATTGGTATCAGGGAGGACTTCTGAAAAGATCCCCGGCAAGGGTCAGGATGTTGAACTGAACATACATACTCATGTAAGGGAAGATGACCTCAGGCTCATAGGTTTTTTTAGCACAGGAGAAAAAGAGATCTTCTTAAAACTCCTGGCAGTTTCAGGGATATCAATAAAAATAGCATTAAGCGCACTTACCATATACGAACAGTCAGAACTTAAAAGGATGATAATGTTAAAGGATTCTGACCTTGTAAGGAGAATACCGGGAATTGGCAAAAAGCTGGCGGAAAGAATAATACTGGAGCTTCAGGATAAATTCAAGGATGAAGAAATGCTTGAAGGTCCTTTAAGCGGGGATGTCTTAGAAGATGATAAAGTCTTTGAAGTCAGGCAGGCCCTGAAGACACTTGGTTATAATAGTAAAGAGATAAATAGAGCTCTCCTGAAGATAAAGCCGGATGATATTGAAGGTAAAAAAGTCGAGGAGATACTAAAGATAGCCTTAAAGGAGGTATGAAAATAGTAGGAATTGAAGAAAAT
>JAZFRP010000157.1:0-2786 GCA_036445715.1 Candidatus Humimicrobiaceae bacterium
CCCCTGTGAGAGCTTGTAATATAATCATCTATTGAAATAGCCGATACGGAACCTGCGGCAGTTGCCTCCTGTCCTATGGAGAGGTGAGTCGGTCCCACATAATTAAATTTTGGTAAAGGTTTATATAAGCCTAATTTTATCTGTTCCAGCATATCTTCAAGGGTCCTTATCATATACATATGCTCCAGGAGGTCCAGAGCTTCTTTTCTTGTGATACCGCCCCCGGTTATTTCATCATCAAGGGATCTCTGGTAGCTGCAGACAGGGATTGTCTTAAATTTCAGGATGTCTTTTTTGCACTTGAAAATTGATTTGATTTCTTTGACCATAGTCACTCCTAATAATAGAACTTTTTAAACAATTATTTATTGTGTTTAGTAATAGTACATTATTCCTAATACGGTTCCAACTAATATTTAGGTGTGCTGCCAATATTTTTATTTATGTGAGGGATCAGGGGTTGCTGTCTATCATAGGGTGTTAAATTTATTTACCTTTTTTTCGTATTTAGAATTCAGGATAGAAAAATAGCACCTAATATATATGGTATTAAAACAAGGAATGCCAGTGCGGGATGTCCCTTTCTGGTATTATTCTTGTTATCCCAGTTAAACAGAAATATAGCAAGTCCAAAAGCTAGTATTCCCCCGGTAAATAAGATCAGCATGGACCATAATGGATCATAACCCAGGAATTGTTGGTATGAAAAATATTTGAAAAGGTTAAATGAGTGAGTCACCGGAAGAAGCATGCTTACTTTTTTAATCGCCTGTGGAAGCATTTGCGATGGTATGAAAAATCCCCCGATCATCATCGAAGGAAGAAAAAACAACTGGGCCCATAAGACTGTTGCACGGGTGTTTGCTGATGCTACCCCGATCAATATACCCAGTCCTGTACTTGCAAATAAAGTCAGTATGAATACCAATAAGAACTTGATCCAATTAAGGGGCAGGGGCGCATCAAAAAATACGGATGCGGTAGAAACTATTATTATCGAAACGACTATCATATGCAGTATTATTGTCAGGGGCGGTATTATTACAATTGATGAGGCCGGGACACCATTGACCTTATAACTTCTAAATATCCCAGCTTCCCTCATCTTCACATAAGGATCCGGCAGTCCCAGCAGGGTGCTCGCAAGGACAGAGATCAGTATCATGGCGGGAATAAGTGTTTCAACAAATACCGGATTTATGTTTGACATAAGAATGCTGATCAAAACATAAAAACCCAGGGGGAAAAGGTAGTTTAAGAGTAAAAGGTTCTTATCCCTTATCCCGGTTTTGAACTCAAATGCAAAATGGTTTATAAATGCTTTCATTTATTCAGCTCCAATACTGGTTATTTCCATAAAACGTTCTTCAAGTGACGGTCTTTCAACCCTTAAGTCTATAAGTTCATCATTATATTCAGATACATATTTGATTATCGCGGAAACTGTCCTCCCCGCATCTGAGCTGAAGTAAACCTCATAACCGTCCCTTTTTATAGATTTTATGACTTTTGGAAATTTACCGGTCATATTTGAAAGGCTTAAACCCTTGACCTGAACAGATATTCTTGTAAAGCCTGTGCCGGTAGCTGTTATTTCCTTGGGTGTTCCGGTCGACACTATCTTTCCATTAAGTAAAATAGCTACCCGGCTGGAAATCTTTTCTGCCTCAGCCATATCATGGGTCGCAAGTATAATAGTCGTACCAGACTCCTGCAGCTCTTTTATAATATTATGAAGCTCTACCCTTGACCCTACATCAAGCCCTGCAGTAGGCTCATCCAGGATCAATATGGGAGGTTTGTGGGCAATGGCAAGAGCAAGTGATAGCCTTCTTTGTAAACCGGTAGAAAGGAACTGATATTGTGTATTTATTTTTTCTGTAAGGCCGAATCTTTCTAATAGATCATTCCCTGGTTCTACTCGGTGATATGCGCTAAAGAAATTCATTGCTTCACCTATTCGCATTGTCTCAGGAAGCCCGGATACCTGGAGCTGGACCCCGATCATATTCCTTAAGTTTCCATGATCACGATCAGGGTTTGACCCCATTAGCTTAAAGGTGCCTTCGTCAGGCTTTCTAAGTCCTTCAATACATTCAAGTGTAGTCGTCTTTCCTGCCCCGTTTGGACCAAGCAGGCCGAATATCTCAGCTTTTTTAACATCAAAAGATATCCCATCTACTGCCTTTATGGCCCCATAAGTTTTTTTTAAGTCTTTTACTTCGACTACTAAACCATTTGTCATTATTCTCCTCCGGATTTTTTAGTCTTAAATTCAAGTACCCTGCCCTCCGGGCCGGTGACATCAATATATACAGTGTCCCCCTCTTTTATTTCACCGTTCAGCAGCTTGATAGCCAGTACATTTTGAACTTCATTCTGGATCACTCTTTTTAAGGGCCTTGCTCCATATACCGGATCAAACCCTTCTTTTGCCAAAAGCTTTTTGGCTTTGGCGGAGATCTCAACAGAAAGCTTCCTGCCGGATAATATTTTATCAAGATCCTCTATCCGGATATTTACGATCTTTTCTATCTCTTCTATCCCAAGCCTATGGAATATGATGGTATCATCAACACGGTTTAGAAATTCCGGCTTGAAGCTATTTTTCATCGCTTCATCTATTCTCTTATTCATCTCCTCTTCATCTTTTTCTCCCAGCTCTGTTATCCATTGGCTTCCAATATTTGAGGTCATGATGATAACCGTATTTTTAAAATCAACTGTGCGCCCATGGCCATCTGTAAGTCTGCCGTCATCCATGATCTGGAGAAGTATATTAAATA
>JAZFRP010000158.1:0-2668 GCA_036445715.1 Candidatus Humimicrobiaceae bacterium
ATGGGAGATAACTATTTTTTTCCAAGACTACCATAGAAGAAAAAGACTAAAAAGATCACTGCCAAATAAATGACTGTCGTCACTATGAACATTATCCAGTTTACCGAACCAAATAGATACATGGTAAGTATTAGCACCGGGATAAGGAATACAGTAGATACGATACTAAGGATGAGAGGGTTTTTTACTTTTGGGTTCATTGCCATACTGAAAAACCTTTCTTTCTGCTTTTTCACATATTATAAATTCTTTACCGGCATACATGATCTCTAATAATTTAATGATCCTTTTCATCCGGTTAAGTTCAATTATATAAAATATTGCTAATATTTGGGAAAGTTTTTTTAAACAATAGACCATATGAATACTATACGGATCATATCTTGACTATTACCCTGTTACCACTATTAAAGTAAATATATAAAAGATAAGACTATATCAAAAAGACTCACTACTCTGCTAATTCAAATTCATCCTTTGAAGCGCCGCATTGGGGGCAGACCCAATCTTCCGGAATATCGGCAAAGCTTGTTCCCGGTTCCACATCATTTTCCGGATCGCCTTTTTCAGGATCGTAAATATATCCACATACCTGGCACTCCCACTTTTCCATCGATTCCTCCCTTTAAAAATATGGTTTGATTAGATTTTATTATTTTAAAGTCCATATCTCAAATCTTTTTTAACTTTTATAGTATAATTAATTATGACTATAACTATTATCTAGCTTTCGGACCGTAGTATATTATATGCCATAAGATCCGTTTATATGGATTTATTGATTAAAGTAAAAGCATAATAGTAAGGGGACAGGTTGACTGGTGACCCTAAAAAAGCCATATTAAAAATTCTTCTATTCTTTATCTTTGCAGGGCTTATCTTTAGCCTTGGTGCCTCCGGAAGCAATAATATTATACTGCCCGGTCATGGGGAACGGCTCCCAGGTTTATCAGACGGAACAGAAGCCGCTATAGAAATTGAAAATTTCTACTCATGCAGGATAGAAGGAATAATAGAGCCATCACTGGCAAATCATATAAAGAAGTGTATTCTCCTTGCAAGAGATTCGGGATCCGGCCTTATTATCACTATGGATACCCCGGGTGGACTTGATACCTCTATGCGGGAGATCATCACAGAAATATTAAATACGCATATACCAATAATAATATATGTATCTCCCGAGGGAGCAAGAGCGGCATCTGCCGGTGTCTTCATCACTTATGCCGGCGATATTGCAGCGATGGGTCCTTCTACAAATATAGGGGCTGCCCACCCGGTAAATCTTGGAAGTGATCAGGAGATCTCCGCTGATATCATGGAAAAAGTGGTAAATGATTCAGTTGCTTATATCAAAAACCTTGCTGTGTCCAAAGGAAGGAATGCAGAGTGGGCCGAACAGGCAGTCAGGGAAAGTGTTTCCATTACCTCGGCAGAAGCTCTTGAACTTGGAGTTATAGACCTTATTGCTGAAGACCTCGATGATCTTCTGGTCAAGCTGGATGGCAAGACTATTGAAAAACTGGGATCTACTTTTGTCCTGAGATCAGCAGGCACCGAACCTACAGCTATCGGCATGAATTTCATAACCCGCTTCCTTCACATAATATCTGACCCTAATATTGCTTATATACTAATGTCAATTGGTATCCTCGGGATAATATATGAGTTCTCCCAGCCGGGGCTCGGGATCTCGGGAGCTGTCGGGGTCCTGCTTTTAATACTAGGATTATATGCATTGAGCGTGCTTCCTATAAACTATGCCGGCCTTGGCCTTATAATCCTTGCCATAATCCTCTTTGTTATAGATATACTCATGGGATTGGGTGGTTTACCTTCTATTGCAGGTGTAATATCTCTAATTATGGGATCATTCCTATTGATCAATACCGATGCCCCGTATCTCAGGATCGCCTGGAGCTTGATAATAAGTGTAAGTGTTGTGGTATCAGGATTTTTAATAATAGTAGTGAGAGCAGTTTACAAAGTTCACCGGACCAAACCGATGACCGGATGGGCGGGTATGATCGGAGAGACCGGAGTATCATCAAGTGCATTAACTCCAGAAGGCCAGATAAAGGTAAATGGGGAGATATGGAATGCAGAATCCGTTGACGGAGGCAATATAAATAAAAATAAAAAGGTAAAGATCGAGTCAATTGAAGGATTGACCTTAAAAGTAAAAGAAATATCCAAAGATAAGAAAGAAGGAGGCTAATATGTTTACAGGTCCAATTATTGCGATAGTACTAGGGATCGTCATAGTCCTGATCCTGCTGATATCTGCAATAAAAATATTAAAGGAATATGAGAGAGGTGTCATATTCAGGTTCGGAAGACTCAGAGGTGCAAAGGGCCCTGGTATTATTCTTATCATCCCCTTTGTGGATAAGATGACAAAGGTAGACTTGAGAACTGTTACCATGGATGTACCACCGCAAGACATCATCACCCATGACAATGTGCCCGTTAAGGTAAATGCTGTTGTCTACTTCAGGGTAATGGATCCTTCAAAAAGTATAGTAAAAATTGAAAAATATATCCTTGCTACCTCGCAGATAGCACAGACTACGCTCAGGAGCATCCTTGGTCAGGTTGAACTCGATGATCTCCTGGCAAGAAGGGAAAAGATAAACAAGGAGCTTCAAAAGATAATAGATGAGCAGAC
>JAZFRP010000159.1:0-2275 GCA_036445715.1 Candidatus Humimicrobiaceae bacterium
TCCTGTCCCAGCCTGTTGCAGTCACGGTAAAATTTATCAAAATATGAAAGCAAATAATGTGCAAGTAGGACAGGCTGAGCCTTTTGCAGATGAGTATATGCAGGAAATATCATTCCCGTATTTTTCCCGGATAATTCTAAGATATTTTCCAGGATCCCTATCATCCCTGATTTAAGGCTTATGATTATATCCTTACAAAACAGCCTTTCATCAAGGACCACCTGGTCATTCCTGCTCCTCCCTGTATGTATTTTTAATGCAGGATCTCCTATGAGAGAATAGAGTTCATTCTCCACAAGGCTGTGTATGTCTTCATATTGATCAATTGAAATGCTCTCATCCTCAATTTTTTGTTTTATTTCAAGTAATCCGACAAGAATTTTTTTTAGTTCTGATTCATTTATGATATTGATTTCTTTTAATCCTATTACATGGGCCGCAGTGCCTGTAAGGTCATGGAGATACAGGCTTTTATCTATGTCTATAGAATAGGTAAAGTCTTCCACTGCCTTATCAGTATCTTTCTGAATCCTTCCTTTCCAGATCTTACTCATTTATTCTTCCTTTTCTTCCTAATATTTCATAAGGGTATCCAAATAGTTTTATAAAACTTTCCGAATGCCTGGGGTCAAACTGATCAGTACGGTCATATGTGGCAAGTTTCAGGTCATAAAGGGAATAATCCGATTTTCTTCCAACAACCTTAAAACTCTTATGGTCATATCGAATCCTGATTTTTCCTGTCACATACTTTTGACTTTCTTCAATAAAAGCAGATAGGCTGTCTTTAAGTGGTGTAAACCATAATCCATAGTAGACGAGTTCTGCTATTTTTTCCTCTATCAGGTATTTGTAATGTACCAGTTCCCTATCCAGTACCAGGGCCTCCAGCTGCCTGTGAGCTTCGATAAGTAACTCTGCAGCAGGAGACTCGTATATCTCCCTTGATTTAATACCCACAAGCCTGTTTTCGACCATATCTATCCTACCGATCCCGAAAGCTCCGCCATCAGTATTTAGTTTATTTATCAGTTCCAGGCCCGTCATCTTTTTTCCATCCAGCGCAATGGGTATTCCTTTTTCAAAGTCGATCTCCACATATCCGGATTCACTGCAATCCTTCTTTATTTTAGTCCATTTAAAGATATCTTCCGGTGGCTCACTCCACGGATCTTCCAAAACACCGCATTCGATGCTCCTCCCCCAGAAATTTTCATCTATACTATAGGGACTTTTTTTTGTAACAGTGATCTTTATATTATTTTTTTCTGCATATTCAATTGCATCCTCTCGCGATAGATTCCATTCCCTTTGAGGTGCTATGATTTTTAAATCGGGAGCAAGACTCCTTATGCCAACATCGAATCTTACCTGATCATTTCCTTTTCCCGTACAGCCGTGAGCGACCGCTACCGCTTTTTTTGACTTTGCGACATCTACCAGTTTCTTTACGATCAGTGGTCTTGCAAGTGCAGTAGCAAGTGGATATGTCTTCTCATATTTCATATTTGCTTTTATTGAAGGATAAATAAAATCCTTTATGAAGTCATCTTTTCCATCCACGATTATTGCTTCACACGCTCCCGTATCAAGAGCCCTCTGATATGCTTCTTCAAGATCATCAGGTTGTCCGCAATCAATAAGTGCAGCAATTACATCCATCTTATAATTTTCTTTTATCCAGCTTATTGATATAGAAGTATCAAGACCTCCGGAATAAGCCAGGACTACTTTGTCATTCATCTTCTTTTACTGCCTTTCAATCATTTTAATAATAAAAATAATATTACTTAATATTTCAATACTTTTTCATATATTTCTGCATTTTTTCTGCATTTTCCTCATTACCTGCAATGCATATAATAGTATCATCCCCGGCCACTGTTCCGAGTATCTCCACAAAATTCATACCATCCAGGACTGCAGCTGTTCCCTGGGCTTCGCCCGGATATGTCCTTATGACCAGTATGTTCTGGGCCTTTGATACACTTAAAACGCTTTCCTTGAATTTTGAACTGAATTTTTCATAATTAAACATATTTTCTTTATAAAACCTGCTATCCAGCGAATAATACTCCTGCTGTTTGTGATTTCTCACTTTTGTTAATCTTAATTCAGCAAGATCCCTGGAAATAGTAGACTGGGTAACTGAAAATCCCCTGTCTTCCAGTTCTTTTACCAGTTCTTCCTGACAAGATATCTTCTTGCCATTGATTATATCTTTTATTGTTTTAAGTCTTTCCCGTCTGCTCATATAATACTCCTAAAAAATATA
>JAZFRP010000160.1:0-4088 GCA_036445715.1 Candidatus Humimicrobiaceae bacterium
AGTTTGACAAGATAATCATAGATGGTGCCCAGGATATATTTTTCAGGGAAAAGTATATGAAGGTAATAGACAGCCTTGTCTATAATGGAATAAAGAATGGTAAATTGGAGCTATATTCTGATTTCACTAAATATAATTTCTTTGGTGAGATTATTGATAAGGAAAAAGTAATAGAAATATTAGGTGGAAGGGACAATTTAACTACATACAATCTAACGGTTAATTGCAGAAATTCCAGGTCTATTTCAGGTGAAATATCTAAATTATTTAAGTTTAAAAAACCTGAGACGATGTCTGACAATCTGGATGACAGTCCGGTTGAGTATAAGTATTATAAAGGAAAGCAGGATGGCGTAAAATTACTGGAAGACATTTTGATTAATTTCTACAAACAGGCAATTCCACTCCAGAATGTAACTATACTGTCTGCATACCAGTCTCCGCATAAATTACAAAATTCACTCATCTATTCTATAGATAAAAATAAATTTAATATTACTGATCTATCCAAAAACGATACCTTGTTTTTTGAAAAATACGGCATTACCTTCTGCAGCATATATAAATTCAAGGGAATGGAGAACTCTTATATAATTATTATCGATATTGACAGTAATATAGACAATGATAGATTTGAGGACCTCCTGTATAATGGGATGTCCAGGGCCAAAGTAAATTTAAAATTATTAGCTGATGATAATATAAAAAATAAAATAGTGTCACTAAGGGAAAATAAATAGAGCCAGCCGATCCTTCCGGAAGTCCCCGGTCCATTAAATGCTAGCAATTTTATTATACTTCTATATAATTCAAACTAACTCCAGATGAAGTAAATATTTACACAGGTAATAGCTATGGAAGTTATAACCAAAAAGGATATTGAAGCATTATTAAGGGGAGGTAGTAGGAGCCTCACCATTTCAATCAATACTGTGATTACCTCCATTGCAATGGACCTGATCAATAAAAATGGGATAATCCTGGATTATGGAGATGCCAAGCCAGAAAACTTCCGGGAAAATAATAAAAGATTTAAATCAGAAAAGAATGATCTTCCACCAGACTTGATATTATCCATGTACTATTCAATGCTTAAGATAAGGCTATTTGAGGAACATGCAAAATTCTCTAAAGAAAACCAGATAATACCCGGAGATTTTGTTCACCTTTATTTAGGTGAAGAAGCTATAGCGGTAGGGACATGCCAGGCTCTCAATAAAAATGACTATATCACCTCTACTCACAGGGGACATGGTCATTTGATTGCCAAGGGTGCTGATATCAAGAAGATGTTTGCAGAGCTATTAGGGAAAGAAACAGGCTATTGCGGGGGGAAAGGCGGTTCTATGCATATTACCGATATTGATATCGGGATACTTGGAGCCAATGGGATTGTCGGGGCAGGCCTCCCAATAGCATGTGGTTCTGCATTAGCCTCCAAATTCGATAATGACCGATCAGTTACCGTATCCTTTTTTGGTGATGGAGCTACAAACCAGGGCACTTTTGGAGAAAGCTTAAATTTTGCCAAAATCTTTTCCCTTCCGGTAATATTTATCTGTGAGAACAATAGTTATGCCATATCCACTCCTATTTCCTATGGCTGCAGCAGTCCCGAGCTGTCAAAAAGGGGACAGGGATACGATATAGAGTCAGTCTCCATAAACGGTGATGATGTCTTCGAAGTCTATGCCGCCGTAAATCATTATATTGATAAGATCAGGAAAAATCCCGGCCCCATATTCATTGAAGCCAGGACACACCGCCATGTGGGCCACTGGGTGGGTGATCCCCAGAACTACAGGTCAAGAAAAGAAATGGAGGATCTGCCTGTCCACGATCCACTGAAAATATTTCTGGATAAAATAGAGGACAGGGATGATATAGAAGATTCCAGGCTACAGGAAATTGAAAAAAAAGTGGCTTCCGAGATAAAAGAAGCAGTCATCTTTGCAGATAAGTCACCTTATCCTCCGGCACAACAATCAGATAAAGACTACTTAAAGGAATAAATATTTTGAGGGAAATAAGCTTAAGAGAAGCTATAAATGAAGCCCTGGCAGAAGAGATGGAAAGGGATACCAGGGTATTTATGATGGGGGAGGATATTGCCACTGGAGGCGCTTATGCCGGAGTAACCGCGGGACTGTCTGAAAAAATAGGGACCGACCGGATTATAAATACTCCCATATCAGAATCATGTTTTACCGGAGCAGCAGTAGGAGCAGCCCTAAGGGGCTATAGACCCATTATTGAATATATGCTTGGTGACTTTGTAATGGTAGCAGCAGACCAGGTGATAAACCAGGCTGCCAAGGCCAGGTATATGTCCGGAGGGAGGGTATGTGTTCCCCTTACCATACTTTGTCCAACCGGAGGGTATCTCTCCCAGGCTGCCCAGCATTCACAGAGCCTGGAGGTATTTTATATACATACGCCGGGGATAAAGGTAGTTTATCCATCCGGAGCTTATTCAGCCAAAGGACTGTTAAAATCCTCTATCAGGGATGATAATCCGGTGGCTTTCCTGGAACCAAAGGTACTGTGGGATGAAGTAGAAGAAGTGCCGGAAGAAGAGTATATCATACCCCTGGGTAAAGCAAATATAGTGTGTGGCGGTAGTGATTTGACTATTGTTGCTTATGGCTATCAGGTGAAGCAGGCTAAAAAGGCATTAGAGAGCCAGACTGATTATTCTATAGAGCTAATAGACCTCCAGACACTGGATCCACTGGATCTGGGTACTATATTAAAATCTGTAGAAAAGACCGGGCGGTTATTATTAGTCCAGGAGGACTACAGGGTATGCTCACTATCAGAGCATATAGCTTATGAGGTAAATGCCAGTATTGATCTAAGATCAAAGATAGAGATCATATCATCGAAGTTTGCCCCGGTGCCTTTCTCTCCGGAGCTGGAGAAGGATCTGTTACCTCAGGTTGAAGATATAGTGAGTGGAATACAAAAGGTGATGGGGGATAGCGGGCAAAAGATAGTCGGGTAAAACTTTAAATACATCATTTAATATATGAAAAAATCTCCTCCAATAATTAGCAATAAAGAGTATGGACAACCTTCAGTCTTCACTCCTGAGAGCTTATTACGGGAAGCACGCAGGCAGCGATCTGTTTCCATTGGTAAAATTCCTGAGATCTGTGTTCTTGATCCTGACGGGGATATAGTGCGTAATTTGTTAAAACAGGGAAAGTGTACTTTAAATCCTCACTGGGCATGTTATCACTCTAACCTTTATAATATTGAACTGGACAATATAACAATAGGACTTGTAGGCTATGTCGTCGGTTCTTCCTTTGCTGTATTGGTTGCTGAGGAACTTTTTGCTTCAGGCTGTAAACTTTTAATAAGTGTCACGTCTGCAGGTCGAATCTTACCTGTGGCAGAACCTCCCTTTTTTATTGTTATAGAGAAGGCTTTAAGAGACGAAGGGACAAGTTATCATTACCTTCCAGCTTCAAAATATTCTGAGATGAACAAGGTTTGTTTAGATATGATAAAAGATGCTTTCCATAAATCTTCAATCCCGGTATATTTTGGGACTACCTGGACAACCGACGCACCTTTCCGTGAAACGGCTAAAGCCATCGATAATTGTCGCAAAGAAGGAATTTATGCAGTAGAAATGGAAGCTGCTGCATTGTATGCCTTTTCAAAAGCTAAGAAAAAGGATGTCATATGTTTTGCCCATGTAACCAATGAAATGGGTAAAGAAAGTGGCGATTTTGAGAAAGGTATTGCAGATGGTAGCAAGGATGCATTAGATATTATTTTAATTACTATAAAAAAATGGTTGTCTCAAGCAGGTAGCACCAGATAAAGATTAATAAGTGAACACATAAAAGCTGCCATACTCATAAACCCGGCTCCGGTACAATTAATTCACGATTGTTACTTTATTCCTCGCTTTTTGCTAGGTCTTATCCACTGTCCTAAACCCATGAATCAATGGGAACCGGGAAAGTCCGAACACTTTATTAGCCCGCAAGAAGCCGATAAAGATAATGATGACACCTAATAATTCAAAAAGGAAAAATAAGTTGATATTACCACCAACACTAATATTGGTTCCG
>JAZFRP010000161.1:0-2468 GCA_036445715.1 Candidatus Humimicrobiaceae bacterium
ATAATAACAAAGGTCGGTATCAATCCGATTATTACCACTCTTGGTACGCTTGCCATAATCAGGGGCGTATGTTATTTCTGGGCCGATCTAAATCCCAGGATAGCGAATGTCTTTGTACAGAATCTGGGAAGGATTTACCTGAAAAATGTATTTCCCATCACTACGGTTTATATAATAGTTGCTTTTGTAATATTGAGTTTAATACTGAAATTTACCAGATTCGGCAGGGACCTCTATACAATAGGAGGAAATGAAAATCTTGCAAGACTTGCAGGAATAGCGGTTGACAGGGTAAAAATATTGTCCTATATGATCTCAGGATTCTTTTCTGCGATTGCAGGCCTTATCCTGATCTCGCAGCTTGGCTCCGGAAGACCGGAATATGGTACAGGTGCAGAGCTTGAAGTCCTGACTATTGTTGTGCTGGGAGGAGTAGTGGTTGGCGGGGGCAAAGGCAATTTCCTGGGTGTTTTTATTGCGCTTGTGATAATCCAGACAATATCAAACGGGATGGTACTTATTGATGTTCCGGTATTTCTCCGTATGGTCGTTAAAGGGGCACTGCTGGTGCTTGTCATTGCAATCGATGCTATCAGGAGCAGGAGACATCAGCTGCTTTATTGAATGATTTTAAAAAATTATTATGTTTTTTGAGGGGGGTCTGTATGGGTTTAATACCTTATGACAGGAGGGTCATAAACTGTTTCATGGATATAAGGTATTAAACCCCGGATAAAGTCGTATGAATACCAGGGAACGATTTCGCGAAATAATGAGATTTAACCGGGACATACCCACGGTCAAGTGGGAATTCGGTTACTGGGGTTCCACGATAAAAAACTGGTACAGTCAGGGATTACCTGAAAGAAGATATCCGGTCATACCCCGAAAGATCACCACTCTGTCAGCAACGATCTATACTACTGCCTGGACTTATGACTGGGTCAAAAAAGGAAGTATTAAAGATGCAAAGATCGGGCTTCCAAATGGTATAGGTATCTGGGGAGGTGCCACTTACTGGCCCAATCAGGGATTTCCCATCGATAATGATGTGACCGGTTATTTTGGATTTGACCGTTCCCAGATCCTTGTGAAGGTCGAGCAGCTTTTCTATCCAAAGTTTGAGATAAAAATAATCGGTGAAGATAATAAGACCTTGACCTATGTAGATCTTGATGGAGTAGAGAGAATATTCTTAAAGGAAGAAGCAACTATACCGACATCCATGAAATGGCCGATCACCGGCTGGGAAGACTGGAACAGGATAAAGGAAGAAAGACTGACTACTGATAATATCAGTCAGAGGTTTCCCGACAACTGGGACGAACTTTTAAAAGTTTACAAGGATCGTGATTTTCCGCTTGTGCTTGGAGGTTATCCTGTAGGTATTTTCGGTACACTTTCCCATCTGCTGGGATATGAAAATCTATTCTATTATTATTATGACAAGCCTGACCTGATAAAAGATATGCTGCAGACATTTACCGAGCTCTGGATAGCAATCTGGGAAGAGGTCATGGCCCATACTGATATTGATGCCGTCCACATATGGGAAGATATGTCTACCGGGACCTCATCAATGATCTCACCGCAAATATTTGCTGAATTTATGACCCCTTATTATAAGAGGATGACTTCATTTCTAAAGTCAAAGGGAGTTGACATAATACTGCTTGATACAGATGGGGACTGCAATGAGCTCATCCCGCTTTTTATGGAAGCAGGAATAACAGGACTTTACCCCATGGAAGCAAGCGCGGGTATGGATGTATTAGCAGCCAGGAAAAAATATCCGGACCTCCAGATACTTGGAGGTGTTCCCAAATCAAGACTGGTTTATGGGAAAAATGAGATCGATAGATTTCTTGAACCGATAGCAGAACTATTAAAATCAGGAGGATATATACCACATGGCGACCATCTAATACCGCCGGATGTAAGCTGGGAAGATTTCAGGTATTACCGGGATAAGTTAAATCACCTCATAGATAATCTGGGTAAACTTTAAGGCAGAAGGAAAGCTGGATCAAGAATCCTTTAAAATTTATATAAAGTTTAAAAATATGGGAGAGGACAAATATGCAGGAAATACTTGATAAATTAAAAAATATGGTACTTGATTTTGATATTGATAATGCAGAGGAAACTGCAAAGGAAGCAATTGATAGCGGTGTGGATCCTGTTGAAGCTGCCAATGCCTTAACGGAAGGTATACAAATAGTCGGAGATAAATTCGGTTCAGGCGAGCTTTTCCTGCCTGATCTCGTATGCTCCTCAGAAGTTTTAAAAAAAGCATTTCCGGTAATCAATGCTGAGATCGAAAAAAGAGGAGAAAAAGCTGCAAGTCTGGGCAAAGTAATACTCGGGACCGTGTTTGGGGATATTCATAATATTGGAAAGGATATGGTATCAACTCTGCTGTATGCAGCTGGCTTTGAAGTCATAGACCTTGGAATAAATGTAAAGTC
>JAZFRP010000162.1:0-21930 GCA_036445715.1 Candidatus Humimicrobiaceae bacterium
CCATACTCTGATCAACTTATTGCAATATGTAAACAATTTCCAAATGTCTATTTTAACCTTTGCTGGATAACTGATATTTCCACTCATCTTTATAAAGAGATCTTGAATAAGTTAATCGAGATTATTCCCTCAAATAAGATCTTTGGTTTTGGCGGAGATTATATGTTTATAGAAGGGCTTTATGGGAGCCAGAAACTTGCCAGGAAAGCTATATCAGAACTGATGTATAAAAAGATCAAACAAAATTATTTCAGTTTTGACCAGGCTGTCGGGTTCACAGAAAAGATCCTTCACCAGAATCCCATGGATGTGTATAAATGGTAATTATAAGTAGTTCAAATGAAAGAATAAAAAATATGAAGATCTTTTGCCTTAAAGGGAGGTCGAATAATGCCTGATGAACTGATATTGGCACTGGATCAGAGTACTTCAGGATCCAAAGCAATGGTAGTAGACAAGAAGGGCAAAATATTATCCAGCATCCGGAAGGCTCATAAACAATATTATCCCCGGCCTGGATGGGTAGAGCATGATCCTGATGAAATATATAGAAATGTAGTAGAAGTATTAAGAGAAGCAGTAATTGCTGCTAAAGCTGACCCTGATGCTATTAAAGTCCTGTCTCTAACAAATCAAAGAGAAACAGTACTTTTATGGGATCGGAAAACCGGGAAGCCTGTATATCCTGCTATCGTTTGGCAGTGCCGGAGGACTTCTGATATTTGCAGGGATATAAAGGAACAGGATCTGGAAGCTATTATCAGTGATAAGACGGGATTGCCCCTGGACCCTTACTTTTCATCTACTAAGATAAAATGGATCCTTGATAATGTTGAGGGAGCTTTAAGTAGATCCCGACAGGGTGAACTTATGATGGGAACTATCGATAGTTGGTTGGTATGGAAATTAACCGGGGACATGGTACATGTGACAGATTTTACCAATGCATCAAGAACCATGTTATATAATATTAAAACATTGGAATGGGATAAACAACTTCTGGATATTTTTGGAATCGATCACAGGATGCTTCCAGAAGTAAAATCTTCAGATGAAATTTTTGGTTCAACAAAAAAGGGTATTATTTTTGATATGGAGATACCTATATCAGGAGTAATAGGAGATTCTCAGGGAGCTTTATTTGGACAAAACTGTTTTGAACCTGGAATGATAAAGGCAACATACGGAACAGGTACTTCTGTCATGATGTATACTGGAAAACAATTCGTCAAAGCAGAAAAGGGATTAGCCGTGTCTATCGCCTGGGGAAGGGCCGGCAGGGTAGAGTATGCGCTTGAAGGTATAATAATCTCCACTGGTGATACTTTAAACTGGCTTAAAGACAATCTGGGGATAATAGAGGATTTTGATCAGGTCGATGCTATGGCCAAAAATCTTACCGATAATGAAAGCGTGTACCTGGTTCCCGCTTTTGCAGGCATGGGTGTTCCTTACTGGGACATGGAAGCCCGCGCTGCAGTACTGGGTCTTTCAAGGAAGAGCAATAAGGATAATCTGGTAAGGGCAGCTCTTGAATCAACAGCCTACCAGGTCATGGATGCTGTAGAACTCATGAAGAAAGGATCGGGTATAAAGCCAATAAGATTGAATGCAGACGGAGGATTGACCCTGAGTAGCTTTATGATGCAATTCCAGGCAGATATACTGGGATTTAAGGTTGTAACTACGGAAGTATCAGATCTTTCACTTATGGGTTCTGTGTATTTTGCTGGTTTGGCAGTTGGAATATGGGAGAATACTGAACAAATAAAGTCTTTGAGAAAAGGAGATAATATTTTTACTCCAAAAATGAATAAAGACCTGAAAAAGAAATACTACAATGGTTGGAAAGCAGCAGTAAAAAAAGTATTGACTATTTAGTAGATCGATATAATTTCAAATAAAAAGGAGGTTCAAGATGTTAGTTGACTTTCCATTAGAAGAGCTCTGGAAATATAAACCAGCCAGGACCAGTGAGAAGGATTTTGATGGATTTTGGGATGAGACTCTGGAGATCTCAAAAAAAGAAGCTTTAAATGTCGAACTGCAGGAGATCGATCACTATGTAAAAGATATAAACACCTATAAGCTGTATTATGATGGTTTTGGTGGTGCGCGGATAGGAGGATTTTATCTTACTCCTAAAAAAACAGGTTCATCTCCTGTCATTATATGGTTTCCAGGATATGGGGATAATAAGCATGAAGTTAGTTTTTACCTCAGCTGGGTACTATTGGGTTATGCCGTTGTAGCGATAGATATCCGCGGTCAGCTGGGAGAAAGTGTAGACAATAAAGTCTATCCGGGACCATCAGCAATAGGTTATATGACTAAGGGTGTTGTTGACCACTATCATTATTATTATCGCGGAGCATATATGGATTGTGTTAGAATTCTTGATTTTCTGGAAACAAGAAAAGAAATCGATATGTCCAGGATCTGTGTTGCTGGAGCCAGCCAGGGAGGGGGCCTTGCTCTTGCAGTTTCTGCGCTTGACGATCGTCCAAAGTTCACCCTTGCAGAAATTCCCTATCTTTGCCATTACCGGAGAGCTATAGAATGGGCAGAAGAATTTAAACCTATAACTTATATTGAGTTTACTACCTTTATTAAAAGGTTTCCGGAGCTGGCAGACAAGATGTACAGAACGCTAAGCTATTTTGACAATCTAAATCTATGCAAACGTATAAAAAATAAAATAATTATGTCAGTAGCCATGAAAGATATGGTATGTCCTCCTTCTACAAATTTTGCAGTTTATAATAATATAGATTCAGATAAGAAAATAGATATCCTGGAATACTGGGACCACAGCTGGGAAACTGTACTAAAATATGAGGAGAAACGTTTGGAGCATTTTGTAAAAAATATATAGAAAAAAGGGATAATAATAAATTAATCCCGGGAAAGCGCTGATTGGCAAGTCAGGCTGCATTTAATAAAAAAAATTATGCACGGATGTCAAAGCATAGTAATAAAATGGAAGTTACGGATATAGAATATCAAACAATAAAATAAGGCTGAATAAGTCCGGGAATATAGCAAAATACTTTGGATATTAGCTGTGTAATCAGGAAGGTATATTAAACAGTTACTTCGATTAATGGTCAATATAGTGCAGTTTTTTGTTAATTATGTAGAAGATTGCCTTTTGATTTAGTTTTATAATTAAAAAATAAAATATTTATATAAGGGGAGGGTCCATAATGTCAAACAAAATGACTGCAAGGGAAAGGTTCAAAAAAATATGCAGTTTTGAACTAAAAAATGATCCATTCATGTGGAGTGTGGATTTATGGAATGAAACATTTGACAGATGGGTAAAAGAAGGAATGCCTGTAGAAAATACAGACAATAAGAGAGAATTAAATATGCACCTTATAGGTCCGGATGACCAGAATGAAGGCATAGCTCCAAATGCGATAATCTTTGGAATGGGAAAAAACCATAATCCACCCTGGATAGTTGCTCTTGATCCTATGTTTGAACCGGAAATGATTTCCGAGGATGAAGAACATACAGTATCTATAGACTATGATGGGGCGACTGTAAGAAGAAGAAAAGAAGGGGACAATACGATCCCTCAGTTTTTGGAATATCCGGTAAAAGATAAAAAGACCTGGGAGAAATATAAGGAAAGATTGGACCCATTCTCTCCTGGAAGATGGCCGGAAGGCTGGCAGACTATAGATGCCGGCTCACTTGAATTTCCGGGCAGGGAAGATCTGCAGGGAAAGCACTTTAAAGACAGGGACTTCCCATTGGGGATGCTTGCCCTTTCTCTTTATGGAAACATCAGGCAATATATGGGTGTGGAAAATTTTAGCATAGCCATGTATGATAATATGTCACTTATAGAGGAGATAATGGATTGGCAGATGTATATGTCAATGGAGATGCTTAAAAAGGTATTTGCAGAAGGTATCAGTCCTGAATGGGTATGGATCTGGGAAGATATGGCCTTTAAGGGTGGTTCGCTGGTTGATCCATCATGGGTTAAAAAATATATGGTCCCCCGGTACAAGAAAGTCACTGAACTGATGTTAAATAATGGAATAGATGCACTGATCCTTGATTGTGACGGAAATTGTGAAGAATTGATGCCGATGTGGCTCGAATGTGGAATAAGCGGACTTTATCCGTTTGAGAGGGCAGCTAATATGGATCCTCTGAGATTACGCAAGCAATACGGAAAGGATCTTGTGATCTTTGGCGGGGTGGATAAAAGAGCCCTTGCTGCTGGGAAAACCGAGATAGATAAAGAACTCGAGATTGCTAAAGAACTTTTAAAATATGGTGGGTATATGCCTAACTGTGATCACCATCTTACACCGGATATCTCATATGAAAATATTGTCTATTTTATGAATGAACTTAGAAAGCTCAGTGAATGGGATGATGATCCAAAATTTATCAAGCCACCAAAAAAATAATTAAATAAATAATAGTAAGTAATCAGAAAGTAAGATAGCAAATGCCACATGTAACCTTAAAAGAGATTCTTAAAAATACCAGGGAAGGTAAATATGGAGTTCCCTGTCCGGCTGGTACCAATCTGGAAATGATAATCGGTATCATAAGAGCTGCTGAAGAGCTAAGGGCACCTGTTATAATTTGCTATAATCAACAACTTACCCCGGACATACCCATTGAGATGACTATGCCGATACTGGTTAGTGCTGCAGAAAGGGCAAAAGTGCCGGTAGCTACCACTCTGGATCATGGTTCAGATTTTGACCTGGTGATGAAAGCCATACATTATGGTTCATCTTCTGTTATGTTTGACGGGTCCGCACTTCCTTTTGAAGAGAATATCAAAAGGACTTCTGAGATCGTAAACATAGCCCATGCTCTTGGAGTATCCGTAGAAGCAGAATTGGGAGGGGTTGGCGGAAGTGCCGTTGAGGCCGGGGCAACCAGCAGTACAGAGTCAATTGCTACGGTCCCGTCTGAAGCAGTTGAGTTTGTAAAAAGGACCGGAATAGATGCCCTTGCAATTGCTTTTGGTAATATACATGGAAGATATGAGGGAAAACCTGATATAGATCTCAGGCTTGTAAGAGAAATTGCAAGCATTGTAGATATACCACTTGTGATGCACGGTGCATCCGGACTGACTTTTGATCATTATGAAAAGATAATTGATAGCGGTATCAGTAAGATAAATTATTTTTCAGCAATGTGCAGGGGCATTTATGGGCAGATGAAAGAATTTCTTGAAAGTAATGGAGAGGATGCGTTTTGCATCAATACTATACCTATGTCTATTGATTTCTGGTATAAAGAAAACAAAAAATTATTGGAAGTGCTAAACTGTTCCGGAAAAGCAAATTTTTCAATCGGAAATAAGGAAAATAACTTTAATTTCCGCAAGGAACTGATAGATTCCATTTCAGAAGAGATCTTAAAAAATCTAAAAGAGCGCCAGTAGTTTTATTGAAGAGGAGGGTCAATGAATACTTATTTTTTTGGTCTTGATTTTGGAACAGGAGGTGCTAAAGGATGCATCATAGACCTGGATGGAAAAGTACTCTCATATGCATTCAGTGAGTATCCCATAATCAATCTTAAACCAGGCTGGTCCGAACATGACCCTGGTCTTTACTGGAAGATAGCCTGCCAGATAATAAGCCAGTGCATTGAAAAGGCGAAGATCAAACCCCGGGAAATAAAAGGAGTAGCTATATCTTCAGCTCTTCCCTGCATGGTAATGGTAGACCGAGAAGGAAAACCGATCAACAATGCTTATAATCTAATGGACCGGAGGGCCATAGAAGAGGTCGAAATGCTAAAAAATCTTATTGGTGAAGATAAGATGTTTAAGATCACCGGAAACCGGCTTGATGACCATCCTTCAATAGTCAATCTATTATGGGAAAAGAAGAACCGTCCCGATGATTATAAGAAGATCTTTAAAGCACTTACAATTGATGGATTTATAGTTTTTAAATTGACTGGTAAATATAGCATTGTTCATCAAAATGCAACTTTTGTGGGAGCATATAATCTTGTAAAAAAGGAATTTGACCAGGAGATAATAGAACAAATCGGGCTGGATAGAAATATATTTCCCGAACTATTATTTAGTAAAGACCTGGCCGGAGAAGTTACCCGGCTGGCTGCAGAAGAAACCGGCCTTACTGCCGGAACACCGGTAGCGGCGGGACAGACAGATTTTAATGCCAGCTGTATTGCCAGCGGAGTAATAGATGAGGGAGACATCCAGAGTAATCTTGGCACATGCGGTAATATTGGCATTATCCATAAGGACCCTGACTTTATGTATGAGATGATCGCCTTTATATTTACTGTAGGTGAAGAAAATACCTATATTACTGTCCCTACTACTACAACAGGGGGTATGTCCTTAAGATTTATCCGGGATAAATTTTCTCAGCTTGAAGTAGCTGCTGAGCAGTCTTTTGGTATTGATGCATATGACATACTAAACTCCCAGGCTGAAAACATTCCACCTGGGAGTGAAGGTCTTATAACATTGCCATTCCTTACAGGCGAAAGGACACCTATATGGGATCCTCATGCCAGGGGTGTTGTTTTTGGCTTATCCTTAAATCACAATAAGGGACACTGGATAAGATCAACAATGGAAGGTGTGGCATATGCCATGTATGATTCTTTCCGTTTGATAAAAAAATCCGGCATGAAGATAAATCTTCCTATTGTAATGCATGAAGGAGGAGCAAAGAGCAATCTCTGGAGACAGATAATAACTGATGTGTTTAATATACCTACAGTACTGACAAAACAGCGCACAGGTGCTCCATTTGGTGATGCATATCTTGCTGGTGTAGTTACCGGTTATTTTAAAGATTTTTCAAAATGCAAAGAACTTGCAGAATATGTAAACAGGATGGAGCCGGATCCCGGCAGGCATGAATTATATATGGAGTATTTCAGTCTTTATAAAAAGGTCTATAATGACCTAAAAGATGATTACAGGGAACTTAGTAGAATAAGAGAATTAGGCTGATTAAGAATATCTAAAGAATATAAAGCAAAATAATGTAGTAAAAAAGCTATGCAGCATTTTAAATCTATGCATTATGAGTCATAGTATTTGATAATTTCCTAAATTCCATTGGGTTCAATCTTGTAAATCTTTTAAAAACTCTAAAAAAATAACTGAGGTTTTCAAAACCTACCTGATAAGCGATCTCAGTTACAGACATATTATATTTCATAAGAAGTTCTTTGGCTTTATCTATCCTTATTCTCAAAAGGTATTCTTTAAATGTAGCACCCGTGACTTTTTTAAAAAATCTACAAAAATAATGTGGACTCATGCATGCAGAACCGGCAGCATCTTCAAGAGTGATATTCTTCTTATAATTGTTCATAATAAGGACAAAAGTAGCCTTTAGCTTATCGATATCTGCAAGCTTTTTATTATAGGCAAGATTGGAATTTAATTGTAGTTTACCATTATTGTAATAGTGAAGAAGTTCAATCAAAACTTCTTGAAGTGCAGTAGTTGCAGCTAATCTATAGTAATCATCTTCGTTTGCTATTTTATAAAAGAGCTTTTTTATAAGCAGGTGAAGATCATGTTTTTTCACTTCATCAGAGGAAATAAGATTATTGAATTCATCACTTCTACAATAAAATGGTTTTAAATATTCCAGGCACATTTCATTTGAGCCAGGCTTATAAATGAGTTCAGGAAGAAAAAAGATAGCTATCAGTATGAGATTTTCATTTTTATCAGGGATTATGGTATGAAGTTCAACATTATTAAAGATTACCAGGTCACCATCTTTTGCAATAAAAGCTTTATCCCCGACAAGACAGGTCCCTGTTCCTTTATAAAAATAAAGAAGTTCAAGGTAGTCGTGATAATTTTGTGTGAGCCGGTGGTTTATGGAAAAATTATAAGCATTGGCTTTTAAAGGAAAGTCTTCTAAAAAATTGATTACATGTTTACCTTCCTGGTTTAACCTGACTCCTACTCTCATGTCTTCTATATTTTTTGAGATCAGATCTTCCATTTTAATCCTATGTATTAAATAGATTAGGCATGTAATTCTGGGCATTCCATACTGCGACAGAAGCACCTTTTATTGCAGATGCATTTTCACTGGCCATAAAAGTTATGACTTTGGCTATGGATTCTGGTTTAGTAAGCGCTTCATGATTTACTTCCGGATAAGATTTCCTTATCAGGGGTGTATTGGTAGCGCTGGGAAGAACTGCATTGACATTAATATTATAATCCTTTACCTCATCAGTAAGTACCTCAGTAAAACCAATTTGTCCAAATTTGGTTGCACAGTATGCACCCTGGGAAGCAGAGCCTTTTTTTCCGGATTCTGAAGATATTATTACTATCTTTCCATAATCCTGGTCCATCATGACTTTGATGGCCTCCCTGCAGCAGAGGAAAGTGCCTCTAAGGTTTATTTCCATCATCTCATCCCATGCAGCCACCGAAGTATTTATTATGGTTTTTCGCAGATGTATGCCAGCATTGGCCACAAGGATATCTATTCTTCCAAAAGTATTTAAAGTATCGTCTACCATTTTTTTTACTTCGATCTCAGAAGCGATATCCACAGTTATACACAATGTTTTTATATCATATTTATCTAGCTGTTTGGAAATTTTTTCCAGATCTTCTAAGGTCCTGCCGGCCAGGACCAGATCTGCACCTTCCCTGGCAAAATCAAGGGCAGTTTCTTTACCTATTCCCTTACCGGCACCGGTGATAATGGCAATTTTATTCTTTAGTAACATGAGTACTCCTTTTAGACCCTCATAAAAAGATAATAGAAATTTTAGCTTAAATAGACTTGAGATACAAATGTATAATTAATGCAGCTAAGTGCAATTTTCCTGACAATTTTAGATAAAGGCCAGTTTTTTATGTTAAAATTATTTATTAATTCAAATCGGGAGGGTGTTTTGGTAAAGATTGCCATAGGCAGTGATCATGCGGCATTTGAATACAAGGAAAAGATAAAAGAATTGCTTGTTTTAGAGAGTTACGAAATAGATGATTGTGGTATTTATAAGAAAAAACCAATAGAGGATTATTCTGTTGCTGAAAAAGTGGCGCTTTCTGTATCAAAAAAGGAAGTCGACTGTGGGATCTTACTGTGCGCTACCGGGATAGGGATGAGTGTGAGTGCCAATAAGGTACCAGGCTGCATAGCTGCCCTGTGTCATAACTTATACACTGCAAGGTGTGCCAGGGAACATAATGACTCGAATATCCTTGTATTGGGTTCAAGGGTCATAGGTCTTGAACTGGCTTTGGAGATTATCAATATCTGGCTGACGACCGCTTACAAGGGGGGTAGACATGATGCAAGGAATAAGTCCTTTTTAGAATTTGACCGGAAGTACCGGAAAGTTTAATTATTTCAATGAATGTCTGTAGTTTCCTTATTGTAAAAATATTATTTTTTATATAATATTGTCAGTAGGTTTAAATGCATAAATGCAATATATTGCATTTATTTGTTTGATACTTTTTTAGATCAATTAAATAAGAATTAAGAGGTGGATTATGGCAGAACTTTCAAATGAAGAAATAAAAGTCCTTATTGAAAAATCATATAATTCAAGAACAAATATTTTGAAGATGATGAAGAATGGAGAGGGACATATAGGAGGTGCCTTTTCAGCTCTGGACATTATTACTGTAATTTATAATCATATATTAAAATTTAATCCGGAGAAACCTAAATGGAAAGACAGGGACCGGTTTGTTTTATCTGCGGGCCATAAAGTTCTGGCCCTGTACGCTGTGCTGGCAGATGCCGATTATTTTGATGAAGAGATACTCTGGACATACAATAATTTTGATACCAGGGTGCCCATGCATCCTGATGAAAAAGTGCTTCCGGGTATAGAGTTCCCAACAGGGTCTTTAGGGCATGGATTGGCGGTTGCATGTGGAATTTCCCTGAGTTCAAGATTAGACAAAAGGGATTTCAGGGTATTTACAATGCTTGGAGATGGTGAGTGTGGCGAGGGCTCAGTATGGGAAGCTGCAATGTCGGCTGCCCACCATAGGATGGATAATTTAACAGCTATTGTGGACAGGAATGGTTTACAGGTAAATGGTACTACCGAAACAGTCATGGATTCATCTATCCTGGAGGAAAAATTCTCTTCATTTGGATGGGAAGTAAGAACAATTGACGGACATGATTTTAATCAGATCTATGAAAAATTATCAACTGTTCCATTTGTCTCAGGTAAACCCTCATGTGTGATCGCTGATACCACTAAATGCAAAGGTCTTGCTTTTGGAGAAAATAAATTTGAGTTCCATCACTGGCATTGTCCTGCGGAAGAAATAAATAATGCTATTGAACTGGTACAAGATCAAAAAGAAAAGGAGCATTCAAAAATTGAAAGATAAAGAAAACAATATTTATGATGATCCAAGAAAAATTATAGCTTCTGCTCTTGTAGAAGCTGGAGATATCAATGAAGATGTAGTCTATATTTCATGTGATTCATCCCTTGGTGCTTCAGGGGACCCATTTAGAAAAAAATATCCTGAAAGACATTTTGAGTTTGGTATTGCTGAGGCGGCTGCAATGGGTCAGGCGGCAGGTTTATCAATTTCCGGAAAAGTCCCATTTATCACAGCATACCTTCCTTTCATTACATATAGATGCTTTGAACAGATTAGGGATGATGTTTGTAAAACAAATTTAAATGTCAATATATTGGGTAATAACTGTGGTTTTTCAGTAGGACCGCTGGGACCGACACATGTGGTCCTGGAAGATGTTGCAGTAATGCGTGCCATACCGAACCTCACCATTTTTGCACCGGCTGATGGTCCGCAATATAAGGCAGCTATTTTAGCTGCAATGGACATTGAAACTCCTGTCTATATAAGAGTTCACCGTAATAAGGCTCCAAGACTTTACGGGGTGGATTGCAGATTAATACCGGGTAAAGCTGATATTTTAAAAAAGGGGAGTGACCTCACCTTGATATCGACATCATCAATGGTCGTTCAAACTCTATTGGCTGCAGAAATCCTGAAAGAAAGAGGAATAGACGCAGAAGTCATAAATATGTATTGCTTAAAACCTGTAGATGATGAGATCATTTTAAATTCTGCAGAGAAGACTAAAAAAGTCATAACAATTGAAGAGCATACAGTTATCGGTGGACTGGGAGGGGCAGTTGCTGAGGTCCTGGCAGGAACCTGCAGCGCAAAACTTGCGATGATAGGAATAGAAGATCAATTTGCAGTGGTGGGAGATTATAAGCAGCTGATCGATTATTACGGACTCACTCCTGAAAAACTGGTACCAAGAATTGAGGAACTCGGAAAAAGGCTATAATGAATATTAAGGATATCATGATAAAAAACGATGATCCTATTATAGTCATAGGCAGCTCTAACTATGATATTGTCCTGAAAACAAAAAAAATCCCGGTAGCCGGAGAAACTGTCATGGCCGGGGGAATGTTGACAGGTTTTGGCGGGAAAGGGTCAAATCAAGCTATGACAATTTCCAGGATAGGTGGAAATGTCAGATTATTCACCTGTCTGGGAGATGATGTTTTTGGAACACTCTATATGGATTATTTTAAAAGATCAGGCTTGAATCTCGATTATCTAAAAGTAATCAAGAATTCCAACAATGGTGTTGCTGTAGTAAATGTGGACAGTAGCGGCAGGAACAATATTGTTGTTTTCCCCGGGGCTAATGATTTTTTAAAGCCAGAGCTTATATTGGAAAATATTGAAGAGATATATAAATTTCCCATTATAATAACCCAATTAGAGATTCCCGTATCAACTGTAAGGGTATTAGCACAGCATAAGCCTGAAAAAAATATATTGATACTTAATCCCTCTCCGGTGGACCTCTCAGTAGATTACAGGGATATACTGGAAAAGGTAGATATTCTTTTACCTAATGAGATAGAGTTATCGCACCTTTCAGGAAAAAGAACAGGGAGTCTTCAAGAAGTAAAAATGGCGGCAGATATACTCCTGAAAAGTGGAGTAAAAAACATAGTTATAACTATGGGCGATAAAGGGGTTATGGTAAAAAATAATGATCTTGAAGTATATGTCCGGGCTGAAAAGGTTGAAGCAGTTGATACAGAAGGAGCAGGAGACGTATTCACCGGAGCTTTTACTTATTTTTATGCCAGAACGTATGATATTTTAAAATCTGCACGATTTGCAAATAAAATAGCTGCAATATCGGTTACCAGATATGGTGCACAGAATTCAATTCCAACAAGCAATGAAATATCCAGGACTGTCAAAATTTTTATTTGATCTTCATATATATCCACAAATTTTCTACATCACCAGAATAGGACCAGGGGCTCCAAGCGGTCCGGTTTTTTGATTATATGACCCCTAATGATTGACAATGATGTAAAAATATAATAAAATGACACCGATGTCATTTACTATAGGAAATTTTTGAGCCTGACTTTAAAAGACATAGCTAAAAAAGCAAAAGTCTCTATTAAAACCGTATCGCGGGTAATTAATGATGAGCCCATGGTCAGTAAGAATACCAGATCCGGGGTAAAAGCGATTATTGAAGAACTCGGGTATCAACCAAACCTGATCGCCAGAAGCTTGAAGAAAAGAAAAAGTAATTCTATTGGTATTATTTTACCTGATATTGGAAATCCTGCTTTTACTGAAATGGTAAAAGGTTGCATGGATTCATTAAACAGCGGTGGGTATTATACCTTTCTGGGAAGCTACGAGGATGATCCAAATAAGGAAGAAGAATTTATCCGGGATTTTAATTCCATGTTTATTGATGGTCTAATAATAATACCATCTATTACTGAAAACAGGAATATATCAATATTTGAGAAAATAAATTGCCCGATGGTATTTATTGACAGGGAAATCGATGGGTTAAACATGGATACTGTTATCTCTGAAAACTGTAGTGGAGTTTATAGGGCGACCAGGCATTTAATAAAAATAGGACATAAAAAAATTGTTTTTTTGGGCGGTTTAAGTACAGTAAAACCTTCTAGGAAGAGATTTGAGGGTTGGAAAAAAGCGCTTGATGAAAAAAAGCTTTTCATTGAAGACCTGGTGTTCTGGGGCAGTTTTTCCATTGAATCAGGATATTCGATGATGAGCCAGGCACTTGAAAAACTGGATAGTGTAGATGCAGTTTTTGCGGGAAATGATATTGTTGCCCTTGGTGCAATGAATGCGATCAAAGATAAAAATTTGAATATTCCAGGTGATATTTCAATTATTGGTTATGATGATATGTTTTTCAGTCAATATTTAAATCCATCTCTTTCAAGTGTAGCTGCAAAACTTTTTATTCAGGGCAAAACTGCTGCTGAATTATTATTAAAAAGGATAAAAAACCCTACTGATGTTAAACCAAAAAGAATTGTGATCGAAAGTGACCTGATATTGAGGGATTCGGTCTCAAAATAATAAAGAAAAGAGATCAAGCTTAATGTTTATAGTTAATTTAGTGCAGTTAAATGTTAATAATGTAGGCGATTGTTTATCATTTTAAATATAGTATTTAAATAGTTTCAATATTTTGATTGGAGGGTCTTAATATGAGTACAAATATCAGATTTTCTTCAGGTCTTCATGTATTTGGTAATACCCTGGACAGATTTGTAGGCGGCGGCTATAAAGAAAACAGGACGCTTGAGCAAATGTTTGCAGATGCTGCAAAAGTAAAAGATCTTAAAGGTGTGGAGCTGGTTGCAAATTGGCACATCAACGAAAGCAATATAGACGAGGTAAAAGAGCTATCAAAAAAACATGATCTGGCGATAACCATGGTAGTAATAGATATATTCACCCAGGCTAAATGGAGCATGGGTAGTTTTGCAGCAAAAGATCCGGCTATCCGTAAACAGGCAATTGAAGATGTAAAAAAGTACCTGGATATTACCGCACAGCTGGATTGTGACCTTATTGATCTCTGGTTTGCCCATGACGGCTTCGATTACAGCTTTCAGGCAGACTTTATAAAAGCATGGCAGGATATAATAGACGGTATAAAAGAATGCGCAGACTACCGTACTGATATGAGACTTGGAATAGAGTATAAAATAAAGGAACCCAGGACCCATATTCATATCGGTACCATAGGAAAAGTCCTGGCACTTCTTTCAAAAGTAGCAAAAGACAATGTCGGTATCGTCATTGATGTGGGGCACTCACTCTGTGCCTATGAAAATATGGCTGAAACTATAGCTCTGTGCAAACTATTTGATGACAAACTATTTCATCTTCACCTGAATGATAATTACAGAGCATGGGATGATGACATGCTGGTTGGAAGTGTCCACCTTCAGGAATATCTTGAACTACTTTACTGGGTCAAAAAAGTAGGATATTCCGGATGGTATTCCCTTGATATCTTTCCATACCGGGAAGATGGCATAAAATCTGCAGATGAGTCTATCGAATGGCTCAAAGTGATGATAAAAGCTATTGAAAGTGTGGATGACCATGAGATAGAAGCAGTAATAAAAAGAGGGGACGGAGTAGAAGCCCTGGGCCTGATGCGCAAGATGCTTTTTAAGTGATCTGTAAACTGGATCCGGCTATAGATGGTATAGAGATTTTTCAGGATTTTTAGTTTTTATAAGTAATTTTATTTATAAATAAAAAAAAGGAGATGAAATGGACATAAATATTAATCTAAAAAACAGGGAAAGAATAGCTATTGCCCAGAAACTGGGGCAACCTGATCAGGTTCCAATAGATTTTAGCCTTGCCAGTCAATTCAACTACCTTCATGGATGGTTGGGACTTGACGGGAGGAGATTTTTCCTGGATCCTTCATATGTTCTTGAGGCTCAGCTGAAATTTATCAATAAGTTCCAGGTCGAGGGCACACTTGGTCCGGTTTTTGGACTGGCTATAGATCCTTCATATTTTGGGGCCGCTGATATTCTAATTCATAAAGATACATCACCGTGGGTACATGGTCACCTTGATACAATTGAAAAACTAAAGGATTATCTTGACAGCTACAAGGAACCAGATCCTTATTCAGCGGGTAATTTTCCATTGATGTGCAATGGATACGCATACTTCAAAAATATATTAGGTGACCTTATCGGGGCACCCATGGGCATGCTGGGACCTGTCGATATTGCATGCTCGCTTTGTGGTTCGACTAATTTCTTTATTTATGCCAAAACTGAACCGGAGCCTGTTCACTCACTGCTTACAAAGATCACAGATTTTATGATTAAGAATATAGCTGTAAGGGATGAAATTTTTAAACCTTCCAATCATGATTTTGCATTATATGATGATTATTGCACATTTTTTAACCGGGAAGATTTCCAGGAATTTGCTTTTCCGTATATAAAAAAGGTCTGGGATGCGTATACTGATAAGGATTCAGTAAGACCTTTTCATTGTGATTCTCCCATGGATCATGTCGTAGATCTTCTTCCGGAAATGGGGGTAAATGTATTATTGATGTTTGATCCAAAAAATGATATCGGATTCTTTAAAAAAGAGATAGGAGACAGAGTCTGCCTCAAAGGTAATCTGAATCCCCTGAAGTTCTTAAGGTTCGGGACACCTGAGACAGTAAAAGCAGAAGTAAAGAGACAGCTAGAGGCAGCAAAAGAAGGCGGTGGATATGTCATGAGTACAGGTGGCGAAATGGGAGATGGGACACCTGATGAAAATATTTTTGCTGTTATAGAAGCGGTTGAGGAATTTGGAAAATACTAATATTGAATAAAACACTGATCAATACTTATGAAGAATTGATACTGGAAAAAGTGCTTAAGAACTGCGGCCCAGTCAATAAGAGGGTTATACCTTTGGTTGCAGGAATAAATTAGCCTATATTTCAAGAGGAGGGTCAAATGACTGCTGAAATAGAGATCAAGCAAGGAAGGGTAAAAGATCTTTTAAGGTCCAGGGACCTGGACGGCTTACTTATAAGCAAACAATCCAATCTACAATGGTTCACAGGAGGAGGGATGAATGATGTTATTAGGAATAATGATACTTCCCTTATAAATTTATTCATTACAGCAGATAAAAGATATCTTATTGCAACTACCAGTGATACAGACAGGATGATGGAGGAAGAACTCCAGGACTTAGGATTTGAAAATGTATTATATAACTGGTATAACCAATCTCCGCTTGACGCAATTAAAACTATTAAAAAAAATGCTAAAGTCGGGGCGGATACACATAATCCAATGACTACTTTTATCCAAACTGAGATTTCTGATATGCGAAGACAATTAACTGATATGGAAGTAAAAAGATTTATAGATATATCCATGGAATACAGCAGTTTGCTTACTGATTTTTGTATGGATCTAGAACCTGGCCTCACAGAAAGGCAGTTAGCTTCCAGATTTGGAGCACATTGTAGTCTATATGGCTACCGGCTTCCAGTTCTCATGGTAGGTGCCGATGAACGAGCATACAAATACAGGCATCCGGTATTTACTGATAAAAAGATAAACAAACATTTTATACTTGCAACCGTAGGGGAGAAAGAAGGTCTTAATGTCCCTTTGAGCAGGGTGGTTTATTTTGGAAAAGCTCCGGATGAATTAAAAAACAAATTAGATGCGGTAAATCATGTAGAAGTTTCTGCTGCAGCAGCTTCAATGCCGGGCCGGGTATTAAGGGATGTATTTGAAGTCATTAAAAAAGCTTATGATGAAGCAGGATATCCCGGAGAATGGAAGGCTCATACTCAGGGTGGGATAGGCAGTTATAAGCCATGCGAGTACCTTATAAACGCAGTATCTGACATTAAGATAAGGACAAGTGAGGTATTATCATTTAATCCAACTATTGCAGGTGTTAAGACCGAAGATATCTATCTTACAGGAATGGATAAAGTGGTTCAAATTTCTATTGATAAAAGATGGCCCTGCACAGAGATCATAATAGCTGGAAACAAATATTTAAAAACAAATATACTTGAACTCTAAGTACATTGAAAGGGGAAACAAATGGCAATTGAGGATTTTAGAAAGCTAAGACTTGGTTTTGTAAATCTGGTAATGCTGGGAAATTTTGAAAAAGAAGCCGAAGAGGAAGCAGTCCGGCAGTCCAATAAAGCAAAAAAATTCCTGGAGGACCTGGGGGCAGAGGTTTATTCGAACTTTCCGGCTGTAAATACCGTGGATGAAGCACGATCGACCTGGCATTTTTTTAAAGAGAAAAATATAGATGGGGTAGTGCTTTTTAATGGCACTTTTAGCTTGGGCAATCTCATGATAGAGATCATAAGGAATATAGATCTGCCATATCTTGTCTGGGGAATGGAAGAATATCTTATTAATAACGGTCTACTGACCGGATCCATGATAGGAACAATGCCTGCAGGGCCCATTTTTAAAAATCTCGGCAAGAAATTTACTTTTGCTTACGGGACCGTCGGTAAAAAGGAGGGTGAAGAAAAGGTAAAAGTATTCATGAGGGTATTGAGGGCTATTGCATATATGAGAGAAGCAAGGATAGGACTTATCGGTTCAAGACCGGACGGATTTGAGATATCAGGTTTTGATGAACTATCCATAAAAAATATTTTCGGTACAACCATTAACAAAGTCTCAATGTCTGAACTGTTGGGTTTAATAGATGGAATGGACCCGAAGAAAGTAGAAGCGGACCTGAAAGTACAAAAAGAGATCTTTAATACTGGAAGCACCAGTGATGATGATATGCGGTCTCTTTCAAGGATATACCTTGCAGTAAAGGAAATATCTGACAAATACAGTCTTTCTGCATATGCTCCCCAGTGCTGGCCGGAACTGAGGATGGACAGGAAGACCCCTATGTGCCCCGCTAATGGGAGGATCACCGTAGATGGTGTTATGGCTTCATGTGAATGTGATATGGACTGCACGCTTACCATGCTGCTATTGTATGCTCTTACCGGGAATACTCCGTGGACCAATGATTTTGTAAATAAGATCGAAGAAAATGACAGTTTGCTTTTCTGGCACTGCGGCAATGCTTCTTATAATCTTTCAGACGATAAACCCAAAATAGAAGTGGTATTTGAAGGACCTGCACAAACAGCAACACTTAAAAAGGGAACAGCAACAATATGCAGGCTGAATCACTTCAAGGGAGATTTTGAGGTATTTGCCGGAATCGGGGAAGCAATTGATTCAAGACCCATGCTTAAAGGAAGTAATATGTACCTGAAAATGGCAGGCGGTAATATGGAATTTATAAAATTAATGCTTGATCAGGGAGTCCCGCATCATAATGTGGCAATACATGGCGATCTTTCAGAGGAACTCGAAGAATTTGCTAATCTGATGGGATTATCATCGACCATAAGAAAGCAGGAATAAAACATTTATTTGTGATATTCAATAGATTTTTTTCCAATATAAAAGAGAAAGCAGGGACTATTCTTGAAAAAGATAGCGGTAATCGGAAGCCTGAACATTGATCATGTACTTAAAACCAGGGATCTGCCTTCCAGGGGAGAGACGATCATATCTGAAAGCTATCAACTTAAATGCGGGGGTAAAGGTGCAAATCAAGCGGCAGCAATGGGCCGATTGGGAATAGATGTGACCATGATAGGAAAAATAGGCGGTGATGAAGCAGGTTCCATGCAGATAAAAAGCCTGGAGAAATCAGGAGTAAACACTGATGGAATAATAATAGATAAGGACCAAAAAACAGGTGCCGCTTTTATAACAATTGATAATAAAGGTGATAATACGATAGTATTATTTTCAGGAACAAATGGTTTATTCACCATAGATGATGTGGAGCAAAAAAAGCATATTATACTCGATTCAGATGCAGTAGTGCTGCAAATGGAGATTCCGGTAGAGACCACCAGCCATGTTATCAGGTTAGCAAATGAAAATAATAAAAAAATAATACTCAGCCTTGCACCTGCCATGAAGATCGATCTGTCAGTTCTTGGAATGGTTGATTTTTTGATGGTCAATGAAGTTGAGATAAAATTTCTTTCAGGTACTGGATTTAATATCGAGGATATAGGTGATTCAATTGCCAGGTTAAGAAAATTTTATAAAAATAATATTGTGGTCACACTTGGTGAAATGGGGTCAGTGCTTGTGGATAGGAATGAAAATATACACATGAGTCCGGCATACAAAATTAATCCAGTGGACTCTACTGCAGCCGGAGATGCATTTACGGGGGGTTTTATTATGGGACAGACAGAAGGTCATCCACTTCCTGATTGTATGGAAATAGGTAATGCTGCGGGTGCAATAGCGGTGACCAGTCTTGGAGCACAACAGTCACTTCCATTCAGGGATGACCTTATTGAATTCCTGTTAAAAAATAATTCAAAAATAAAGCTAGATTGATTACTTCTATGAAAGCGATAAAATTCTTAGGGAATAAAAAACTGGAAATAATTGATATGCCAAAACCTGAACCTGCTGAAGGCAGTGTCCTGGTAAAAGTTATGGCAGCAAGTATATGCAGGACAGATCTGGAACTTTTATATAATCAGCCGCGAAAGACAGATATAATCCCCGGTCATGAAGTCGCAGGGATAATAGAAAAAGTAAATAAAGTCAAAGGGTTTAAAAAGGGCGACCGGATATTTTTAAATGTACATATTACTTGTGGAAAATGTGAGTTTTGTGAAGCCGGGGACTGGATATTTTGTCCTGAGCTTTCTTGTATAGGCTCTGATCATGATGGAGGGGACGCAGAGTATATGATCGCGCCAGAAGGGATTTTAAGAAAATTACCGGATGATATATCTTTTGAATTGGGATCACTTATATCTGACGCTTTTGGTACACCCTATCATGCAGTAAAAGCAGCTGGTTTAAAAAAGTCTGATCATCTGGGCATTATCGGAATGGGTCCTCTGGGACTTGCTGCAGTAATAATCGCTTCAGGATACGATGCGAAAGTTTTTGCAATCGATCCTATAGAAGAAAGATTAGGACTTGCCAGGAAATTTGGTGCAAGGGAAACCCTTGATCCCCGGGAAGATGACATAAAAAAATCTATAAATGAAAGAACCGGAGGTTATGGGCTTGATGTGGTAATTGATTGTACTGGTTCAGAGGATGCTATAAAAATGGGTCTGGATATTCTAAAAGTCAGGGGGAAATTTATCTTTGTTGGTGTCTGCACAGACTTGAATTTAAACACATTTGATCATGTGATCTCAAAAGAATTAATGCTTATCGGTTCAAGAAATTTTAATGAGAATGAACTGGGTGAGATAATAGGACTGGTAAGGAAAAACCCTCAGATAAAAAATATGATCACTCACAGGTTTTCTTTTTCACAGGCAAAAAAAGCTTTTAGGATTGCAGATGAAAGAAAGGGTATAAAAATAATCCTGGGTCCTTAAAGATCTTATTCCGGGCTTTAAGATTAAAATGAGGTTTATATCAAATATTTAATATTAGTTTCAAGATATTTATTGGAGGTTCAGGAATGGAGCTAAGAGGAAAAACAGCTGTAGTTACCGGAGCTGGGAGGGGTATTGGAAAAGATATATCTTTAAGACTTGCAGAGCAAGGCTGTAATCTTGCAATTGTATCGCGTACGGAAAAGCAACTTAAAAAGGTTAAAGAAGAGATTGAAAGAATTAACAGCAAAGCAATAATTTTTCCACTGGACATATCGGAGAACGGCAGTATCTCCAGAATTATAGAAGAAACGCAGGTTCACTTTAATTCCATTGACATCTTAATAAATAATGCCGCAGTTTTGTATCCATCAGATTTTGTGGACATAACTGAAGAGCAGTGGGATAAGACTATGGATATAAATCTAAGATCGACATTTCTTTTAAGCCAGAAAATCCTCAAGATTATGATAAGCCGTAAATCCGGGTATATTATCAATATTTCTTCCACCGCCGCGCTGGAGGTGCCTCCCGGAATAGCAGCTTATGGTATTTCCAAGCTTGCCATGGTCGGACTCACCCAGGCGATGTATGAAGCCGGAAAAGATTTTGGAGTAAAAGTAAGTGCTGTTTACCCGGGTATGACTGATACTGAGATGTTGAGAGGTTTTGGTCCTCCAGTAGATCCTGAAAAGTGGATGAAACCGGAAGATATATCAGATTGTGTGATCTTTCTTCTTAAGCAGAGCAGCAGAATGGTAATAAAGGATATTATTCCCTGGGCCAGAAGACATGATAAGATCTAAATATAAATATAAAGATTTACTGGCATTTATAGTTTTTTAACTTTAAAATCTTTTTTAAATATTTAATGAAATGGAGTTTTTATTGATAAAGCTTTTAGCAATCGACCTTGATGGGACATTGATAAATTCTGATCTTCAGATAAGTGAAAAAGATATCAACTCTATCAGGAAATGCCGGCAAAAGGGTATTATTGTCTCTGTGGTCACAGGGAGGTCCATTAGATCCGTTGGTGAAATAACCGATATGCTGGACCTGAAAGGATTGCATTTAGCGTCGAGTGGTTCAGCTATAATTGATGAAAAACTAAAAATACATAAAGTTTTAAAAGTCTCAGGTGAATTAGTTCAAAAGATAGTAGAGAAATCCAGGGAATGGAATAGAGCTATTGTAGTTCACACTGCGGATGGTTTCTTAAAATATGAGAAGTATTTTTCCAGCCTGGAGCATATTGCCGAAAGAAAGGAATTATTTAAAGAAGTCGAGGATATTCTTGCTATCGACATATTGAATAATTCATTACAGATGACGATATTGATAGATGAAGATGATGAATTTAATCAGTATATAAAGGAGATCGTGGGGGGATCAGCCAAGATAAGAAGAGCAGGACCTTATTTTTTAAATATCATGAATAGTGAAGCAGGAAAGCTTTTTGGTGTGAAGGAGATCCTGAGAGAGACAGGACTGGGAAAGGATGATCTCATGGTCATAGGGGATGCTGAACTCGATATCGGGATCATAAAATATGCAGGGATAGGAGTTGCTATGGGAAATGCCCTACAAAATG
>JAZFRP010000163.1:0-2137 GCA_036445715.1 Candidatus Humimicrobiaceae bacterium
TTGAACATTTAATCGCCCTGCCGGATAAAGTATTACCGGTCATGATCATTTAAAGACCGTTAAATTTTTGAAAAATTTTATAGCGGTCTTTCAGGAAGATATTATTGTTTGCTTATTCATTAATACATCATCTTCATTTATTTATAATATTTGATCTTATGCCTATATTTGAAAAATCATTCCTGCTATTATAATAGATAGGAAATGCTTCACCGCCATTAACACGATAGGGAGGTTAAAATGACAGATCTTAAAACCTCTTATATGGGACTAAAACTCAAAAATCCCCTGATCGCAGGGGCATCTAACCTGATGCTTGATCTGGAAAATATCAAAAAGATAGAAGAAGCGGGAGCAGGAGCTATAGTATATAAGTCCCTTTTTGAGGAGCAGATCGAACTTGAAAAACTGCAGCTTGACGAGATGATCGAAGAGTATAGTGAACGGAATGCTGAGATGGTGAGTATCTTTCCCCATATGGAGCATGCAGGTCCCCTTGAATACCTGGTCAAATTGAAAAGAGTAAAGGAGAGTATATCCATCCCGGTCATAGGAAGCCTTAATGCCGTAAACAGGGATACCTGGATAGAATATGCTAAAAGAATAGAAGAGACCGGTGTCGACGGTATCGAACTAAATCTCTTCTATATTCCCAGGGATACCGGAAGGGATGGCGTACTTATTGAAAATGAGCAACTGGAAACCGTCAAGACTGTGGTAAAGAAACTTTCCATACCAGTTGCTGTAAAACTCTCAAGTTTTTATTCCAATCCTTTAAACTTTATAAAAAAAATGGACCAGCTCGGTTCGGGAGGGTTTGTTCTTTTTAACCGCCTTTTTCAACCTGATATTGATACCGGTAAACAGGAACAATCATTTCCTTTCAGGCTATCGAGTCCGGGATATCACCGGCTGCCACTTCGTTTTACCGGCCTTCTTTACGGAAATATAGAGGCAGATATCTGCTCGAGCAGCGGAATCTTTGAAGGAGAGGACATAATAAAGTTATTGCTTACAGGAGCAAACTGCGTCCAGTGTGTCAGCACTCTCTATAAAAATGGTATCGGCCATATCACTACCATGCTTGAGGAAGTCAAGAAATGGATGAAGGATAAGGGCTATAAAAGCCTTGCTGACTTCAGGGGCAGGCTTTCATTAAAGAAGCAGAAAGACCCCTTTGCCTATCAGAGGGCTCAGTATGTAGATCTCCTTATGAAGGGAAAACCAATATTGAAGGAATTTAACAGGTAAGCGGCAAATAAATATATCTTTTTCACGTGAAAATTTTGATTTATGACAGCATATACCTGGAGCCCTATAATATAAGTAGATACCTATATTACAAATTATTTTAGCAATGAAAGATCATCTCAAAAAGAAATGATCTGCCAATCTGAAGCCTTCTTCAAAGTGCAAGCCTGATGCAGCTGATGTTTGTTCATTGAACCCTGATACCGGAAGACTTCCAGAACCATTATCTTTAGTGCTATCATAGATCAGGAACGGGACGGGATCTGAGGAATGTGTCCTGAGGCTGATAGGTGTAGGGTGATCGGATATTACCATCAGCCTGTAATCCTCTCCGCTTTTACTCATAGCTCTCTGGACATATCCTACTACTTCCCTGTCGATCAGCTCCATTGCCCTTATTTTTTCAAAAACATTTCCCTGATGGCTGCATTCATCAGGTGCTTCGATGTGGAGATATACAAAGTCTTTTCCCGACAGGAGCGTGTCTACTGCAGCTTTTGCCTTACCGGAATAATCAGTGTCTATTGTCCCCGTGGCTCCCTTGACTTTGACAATATCCAGTCCCGCACATTTGCCTATTCCCATGATGAGGTCTACTGCTGAAATAACTGAGCCACTGAGACCAAACTTTTCAGTGAAACTGTCCAGGTAAGGTTTTCTGCCCTGCCCCCAGAGCCATATCGAATTTGCCGGCTTAAGTCCCATATCCACTCTTTCCCTATTAAGCGGATGCGCCAAAAGGAGCTTGCTGCTTGTTGCCATAAGTCCAAGTATTGTGGCAGCGCCCTCGCCTTTTGGAAGATATGGCCCTATCTTTTTCTCAAACATATCATGTGGGGGAATCAGTTTTATTTTCTCAGATCCATTTTTCCAGACCATGATATTA
>JAZFRP010000164.1:0-3648 GCA_036445715.1 Candidatus Humimicrobiaceae bacterium
CTGGCATTTACGAGTTATAATTTTGACGAAGATATCGCTTCTCCTGATGACTGCAAGATGCAGGATATGTCTTATACAGCTCCATTGAAGGTCCTCGCCCGTTTTGTCAATAAGGAGACTGGTGAGATAAAGGAGCAGGAAGTCTTTATGGGTGATATCCCTATGATGTCAGATAAGGGTACATTCATAATAAACGGGACAGAAAGAGTAGTAGTATCACAGCTGGTCAGATCCCCTGGAGTTTATTTTGATACTGATATAGATAAAAAGACTGAACGTGATATATATATGTGTAAAGTCATACCTACAAGAGGGTCCTGGATTGAGATAGAAACAGATAAGAAGAATATTGCATATGTAAGGATCGACAGAAGAAGGAAATTTTTGCTTACTATATTCCTTAAGGCAATAGGATTTGGGACCAATGATGAACTGTTAGAACTTTTCGGACCATTCGATAAGGAAAACTGTATAAAAAACACAATTGAAAAAGATGTAACTGAAACTGAAGAAGAAGCGCTTATAGAGATCTATAAAAAATTAAGGCCCGGTGAACCGCCGACTGTAGAAAGTGCCACTAATCTCATTGGTTCATTATTCTTTAACTCCAAAAGATATGACTTTGGTAAGGTAGGGCGTTATAAAATAGACCAGAAACTAAATGAGGAAGTTGATGAAAAGACCCTCGAAAAATTGACGGCCCTTGATGAAAAACTGGAAATAGATCCAAAAGAGAAATATATATTGAACAGTAAGGATATATTCCTGATAGTAAAGTACATGATCCAATTGATGAGCGGACTGGGCGAAGTAGATGATATTGATCATTTTGGAAACAGGAGGATCAGAAATATCGGGGAACTCGTACAAAACCAGGTAAGAATAGGTCTTTCAAGGATGGAGAGAGTCGTTAAGGAAAGAATGACTACCCAGGACCTTGATATGATAACTCCAAAATCACTTATAAATATAAGGCCCCTTGTTGCAAGTCTAAAAGAATTTTTTGGAAGTGGACAACTTTCGCAGTTTTTGGACCAGACAAACCCACTTGCGGAGATCACCCACAAGAGAAGGCTTTCTGCTCTTGGCCCGGGAGGGCTATCCAGGGAGAGAGCTGGCTTTGAAGTAAGGGATGTGCATTCCTCCCACTATGGAAGGATGTGTCCGATAGAGACTCCGGAAGGACCTAATATCGGTTTGATAGGTTCGCTGGCTACTTTTGCTACATTAAATGAATTTGGTTTTATTGAAACTCCCTACCGGAAAGTGATCAAAGGTAAAGTATCAGATAATATTGAGTATCTTTCCGCTGACCAGGAGGAAGACTTCATAATTGCCCAGGCAACCGAGGAGCTTGATTCAAAGGGAAAATATAAAAATGAAAGAGTGCAGGCAAGGCTTGGTGATGACATCATAGCTGCAGAACCAAAAATGGTAGACTATATGGATGTATCACCCCAGCAGATATTTAGTGCCGCTGCATCTCTTATTCCATTTTTGGAGCATGATGATGCTAATAGGGCCCTTATGGGTTCCAATATGCAGCGCCAGGCAGTTCCATTGATCGACCCCGAGCCTCCACTGGTAGGGACCGGTATGGAGAAAGAACTGGCCCGTGACAGTGGGACCCTTATTCTCGCCAAAAGTGACGGCGAGGTCAAGGAAGTAAATGCTGATAATATTATTATAGATTATTCGAACAAGAAGAGCTTTGAACATAAGCTTTATAAATTTAAAAGGTCAAATCAGGGCACATGCATTAATCAGAGACCGCTTGTCAGGACTGGCGATAAGGTAGAGAGGGGACAGGTAATAGCTGATGGTCCTGCTACCAGTTTTGGTGAACTTTCGCTGGGCAAGAATCTTAGACTGGCCTTTATGGCCTGGGAGGGATATAACTATGAGGATGCTATCATAATATCCGAAAGGCTTGTAAAAGAAGATGTATTGTCTTCGATCCATATTTCAAAACAGGAAGTAGAAGCCAGGATCACAAAGCTCGGTAATGAAGAGATCACAAGGGATATACCAAGTGTCGGGGAAGAAGTTCTTAAGAATCTTGATGACCAGGGTATTATCAGGATCGGGGCGGATGTAAAACCCGGAGATGTCCTGGTAGGGAAGATAACCCCTAAAGGTGAGACAGAACTTACTGCTGAGGAAAAACTCCTCAGGGCTATTTTTGGAGAAAAAGCCCGGGAGGTAAGAGATAGCTCACTGAAGGTTCCACATGGGGAAAATGGAAAAGTAGTAGATGTACAGATCTTTTCAAGGGAAAAGGGACACGATCTTCCACCTGGAGTAAATGAGCTGGTAAGGGTATTTATAGCCGAGAAGAGAAAGATATCAATAGGAGATAAGCTTGCCGGGAGGCATGGAAATAAAGGTGTTATTTCAGTAATACTGCCGGAAGAGGATATGCCTTATACTGAAGATGGAGAACCTATTGATATTATATTTAATCCTCTTGGCGTACCTTCAAGGATGAATGTCGGCCAGGTCCTGGAGACCCATCTCGGAGCAGCTGCAAAAAAAGGCTTAAAAAGTAAAGAAAATACTGATGGCGGCTCAACATATATGGCTACTCCGATATTCGATGGAGCTACTGAAGATGATATTAGGAAGTTTCTTAAAGAAGCAGGGATCTCAGAAACCGGGAAAACTGCCCTATATGATGGCAGAAGCGGAGAGAAGCTTGCCGATGATATTACTGTGGGATATGCATATGTACTTAAACTGCTTCACCTGGTTGATGATAAGATACATGCAAGGTCGACTGGACCGTATTCACTGGTGACCCAGCAACCCCTGGGCGGAAAAGCGCAGTTTGGCGGACAGAGATTTGGAGAGATGGAGGTATGGGCCCTCGAAGCATATGGAGCGGCTTATGCCCTGCAGGAGATGCTTACCATAAAATCCGATGATGTCACTGGAAGGGTAAAGACATATGAGGCCATAGTAAAGGGAGAAAATATAGAGAAACCGGGAATACCGGAATCTTTTAAGGTACTTATCAAGGAGATGCAGAGTCTTGGACTGGATGTAGAAGTCCTTTCAGAGGAAGGTAGGGAAATAAAAGTCAGCAAACCTGAAGATGAGATCATGAAAACTGTTGAAGAACTAGGGATAAATCTTGAAGACGGAAAGAGTCTTTTAGGCGGGGGACTCCTGGAAGAGGCGGTTAAAGAGGAAGCGCTGGAACAAAAGGAAGCTGACCTGCCTGATCCCGGAAAAGAAATTGCAGACCTGAAGGAAGCTGATCTGGAGAAGAAGAAAAAGAAGGTTAAACCCAAATTGTCCGACGAAGAAAAAGAGATCCAAAAACAGATCGAGGCAAGCAAGAATAAAGACGGGAAAAAAGAAAAAGAATCAAAAGACGGGAAAAAAGAAGAAGAAAAAAGTAAGAAACCCAAAAAAGAGAAAAAACCCAAAAAAGAGAAAAAAGAGAAAAAAGACAAAGTAAAAACAAAAAAATAAACTTTTATATATTTCGAAAGGGCATGATTATATGGTGATTAATTTAGATGTAAGTGATTTCAATGCGATAAGAATCGGCTTGGCATCTCAGGAGAAAATAAGATCCTGGTCAAATGGCGAGATAAAGAAGCCTGAGACGATCAATTACAGGACCTTGAAGCCTGAAAAGGA
>JAZFRP010000165.1:0-12945 GCA_036445715.1 Candidatus Humimicrobiaceae bacterium
GGCACTTGCAGGCACAGGAATACAGGTCAAAGTCACAGGAAGCAATAAACAGGGGAGATGAGATCCCGATAGAAGACGAGCAGACCATAACTATTATCGAACCTGAAACATCTACGGATGGAGCCACGGCCGGTGAATCAACATCTGCCGGTACTACTGGAGTGGATGCCAGTGGCGGATTAGCCGGCTGGATAATAATACTTATTTCGGTTTGTGGAGGCTTTTTATTTATAGCAATTATTGCGGTAATAATAATCCTTGTTGTCAGGAAGAAAAGAGCCTCTGCAGCGCCAGCAGCTGCTCCCAGGGTAGAACCACAGAAAACTGAAGCCAAAGAAAAGAAAGCCAAAGGTGGCGGCAAATTCTGTCCTAATTGCGGAGCATCTGTAAAAGAGGGAGCAAAATTCTGCGCCGATTGTGGTAATAAAATGTAATATTAGATCAGTTATTTTATGGTCCTATAAATAGAAAAGGTAGGATCACTACTGATAAATGATGCAAACGGGGTCCAAAAAAATATTTTGGGCCCCGTTTATATATCTTAAAAAATTGGCAGTCCTTTTAATTGTTTTAGCACCGTATCTATGCTATTATTAAACATCTTAATTTTGATATGGAATATGGACAAAGAAAAATGAAAAACGCTGGTTATTTATTTACAAAATTTGTAAAAAAAACATACTCTGGAAATTGCCAGACTACCGGAGTATCTTCTGGCGTCGTCATTATTCTAATAATTGTCCTACTTGTGGGCATTATATCCTAGTTGCAGGGTATTTTTCTCTCTCCATTTTTTTAAAAATCCTGTAATCTATTTTAAAAGGTTTAGGTTTTGCATATGGTTTTTTATGATTTACAACTAAAAAGGAGGAAAATTGAGAAGTGACAATATGAAAAAAGGCATAACCAGATTGCCTCACCGTTCAATATTTAAATCCCTTGGATTTACGGACCTTGAAATAAACAGGCCCATAATCGGTGTAGTTAATTCTTTTAATGAACTTATTCCCGGCCATGTTCACCTGAAGAATATTACCGAAGCAGCAAAGGCAGGTATAAGGATAGCCGGCGGCACACCACAGGAATTTGCTACTATTGGTGTATGTGATGGTGTTGCGATGAATCATGTTGGCATGAAGTACTCTCTTGCAACAAGGGAAATAATTGCTGACAGCATTGAAGCAGTCTCAATGGCGCATCCTTTTGACGGGCTGGTATTGGTACCATGCTGTGACAAGATCGTTCCAGGTATGATAATGGCTGCCCTGAGGCTGAATATTCCTTCAATTGTCATAAGCGGGGGCCCGATGCTTGCCGGAAGATTCCAGGGAGAGGATATAGACTATAGCACATGCTATGAAGCTATAGGGAAATACCAGAAGAATAAATTAAACGATGATGATATGGCTGAAATAGAGGAAGAAGCCTGTCCGACTTGCGGAAGCTGTTCCGGTATGTTTACAGCAAATTCCATGAATTGCCTTTCTGAAGCGATAGGTATAGCTCTCCCGGGTAATGGGACGATCCCGGCAGTATTTTCTAAAAGGCTGAGGCTGGCAAAGACTGCAGGAATAAAAATAATGGAACTGGTAGAAAAGGATTTAAAACCCAGGGATATAGTAAATGAAGAAGCAATAAGGAATGGATTGGCTGTTGATATGGCGCTTGGATGTTCAACAAATACCATACTTCATCTCCCTGCCATGGCAAATGAAGCCAAAGTACCTTTTTCCCTTGAGCTTGTAAATGAGATCAGTGATAAGACTCCAAACCTGTGTCAATTGAGTCCGGCAGGAAAACACCATCTGGAGGATCTTTATTCTGCGGGTGGAGTAGAAGCAGTGATGAATGAATTATATAAAAATGGTTTACTTAATGGGAAGACTATGACTGTGACCGGGAAAAGTACTGCTGATAATGTTTCCGGGGCTGAAATTAAAAATACTGAAGTCATCCATACTGTGGCAGAACCCTATCTGAAAGACGGCGGGCTAGCGATATTATTTGGTAATCTGGCACCGTCAGGCAGTGTTGTAAAAAGATCTGCGGTAGATCCCTCCATGTATCAACATAAGGGAAAAGCAAGAATATTTGGAAGTGAAGAGGATTCACTTGATGCTATAATGAATGGAGAAATAAAGCCTGGAGATGTGATAGTCATAAGATATGAAGGGCCAAAAGGCGGTCCGGGTATGAGGGAGATGCTTGCGCCTACTTCGGCGATCGCCGGTATCGGACTGGACAAGGATGTTGCCCTGATAACCGATGGGAGGTTTTCAGGAGCCACAAGGGGTGCTTCAGTAGGTCATATATCACCTGAAGCACAGGCAGGAGGACCAATTGCCATAGTCGAGGAAGGGGATATGATAGAAATAAATATTTCTGAAAACAGCATAAATCTCCTTGTGCCTGAGGAGGAAATAAAGAAGAGGCTTTCTGAATGGAAGCCGCCGGAGATAAAGATAAAAGAAGGTTATCTGTCAAGGTATGCCAAACTGGTAGGATCTGCAGCAGAAGGGGCGGTGCTCAAGTGATAATAGATTTATTTTTTAAGATTGAAAATGAAACCTGCAATGCTATAATTAGGCAAATATCAAATTGTTATAAAGTTGTTACAAATACAGGGGGTGGTTACCATGAATAAGATCAATGGTGCGCAGATGTTAATAAAATGTTTAAAGGATGAGGGAGTCGAAGTGATCTTCGGCTATCCCGGCGGAGTGGTAATACCCATTTATGATGCATTGTTTGACAGCGACATGAGACATATACTTGTCAGGCATGAGCAGGGGGCAGCCCACGCGGCTGATGGTTATGCAAGGGCTACCGGGAAAACAGGAGTATGCATGGCTACATCAGGTCCCGGAGCCACAAATCTAATAACAGGAATCGCCAATGCATATATGGATTCGGTTCCAATTGTTGCTATCACCGGACAGGTTGCATCTCCGATGATAGGTACCGATGCTTTTCAGGAAGCTGATATAACCGGGATAACTGCACCGATCACAAAGCATAATTACCTGGTAAAAGATGTTCGCGATCTTCCGGAGATCATAAAGGAGGCATTTCATATCGCTTCCACGGGAAGACCCGGCCCGGTACTCATAGATATACCCGTTGATGTATCAAAAGCTATGATAGAAAAGAATACAAAGGCAAAGTTAAACCTGCCTGGATATAAGCCGACTCTTAAAGGTAATCAAAAACAGATAAAAGAAGCGGCTGCCAGGATATATAATAGCAGCCGTCCGGTAATGTTTGCAGGAGGAGGCATAGTATCTTCAAATGCCAGCATGGAACTGAGAAACTTTATAAAAACTGCAAAGATCCCCGTTATTACCAGCCTGCTCGGAAAAGGTTGTTTTTCTGAAAAAGAAAAACTTTCATTGGGTATGGCAGGGATGCATGGAACAAAATATGCAAATATAGCCTTTACGGAAGCAGACCTGATAATCGGGATAGGCGTAAGATTTGATGACAGGGTAACCGGTAAACTTTCTGAATTCGCTAAAAATGCACGCATCATACATATTGATATTGATCCTGCGGAAATAGGTAAGAATGTTAATACTGATACTCCTATTGTAGGCGATGCCAAAAATGTACTTGCAGATCTTGATAAGGCATACAGGGAATTGGAAATAAAGAAAGGAAAAGCTGATAAGAAGTCCTGGCATAAAAGAATAGCAGAGTTAAAAGAAAATAATCCTTTAAAATATAATGGGAAATCTTCCAGGATCAAGCCCGGGTTTGTAATTGAAAAAATAGATGAGCTCACAAAGGGCGATGCGATCATATGTACAGAGGTGGGCCAGAACCAGATGTGGACCGCCCAGTATTATAAATTTACAAATCCGCGCACCCTGATTTCTTCAGGCGGTCTCGGGACCATGGGTTTTGGGCTTCCTGCGGCTATTGGTGCAAAAATCGGAATGCCTGATAAGACTGTAATCGATATAGCAGGTGACGGCAGCATACAGATGGTCTCCCAGGAATTTGCCACAGCAGTTGCTAATAAGATACCTGTTAAGATAATGCTTTTAAATAATGGTTATCTTGGAATGGTAAGACAGTGGCAGGAATTGTTCTGGGACAAGAGATATTCCCAGACTTGTATATATAATTGTGTGGACTTCGTTAAGCTGGTAGAAGCTTATGGGGGAGTAGGAATAAGAGTAAGCAAGAAAGATGAAGTCGAAGGTGCGATCTCAAAAGCGCTGGAAATAAATAATCTGGTGCTGATAGATTTCCAGATCGACCGGGAGGAGAATGTTTATCCTATGGTGGCTCCGGGATCTTCTATAGACAATATGTTAGAAAGTGAATAGGTGATAATATGAAGCATATAATCTCAGTAATGGTAGAAAATAAATCTGGCGTACTGGCCAAAGTAGCAGGTCTTTTTAGCCGGAGAGGATTCAATATCGACAGCCTTGCTGTGGGACCAACAGATGATAATGCCATTTCAAGGATAACTATTGTCGTTAATGCAGAAAATCACAGCATTGAACAGATAACAAAGCAATTATATAAGTTGATCAATGTGATAAAGATCCAGGAACTGGACCCCTCGAATATAGTGGAAAGGGAGCTTGTCCTCATAAAGGTAAGCGCTGATTCAAAATCCAGGCCGGAGATACTGGAGATCGTCAATATTTTCAGGGCTAATATTGTAGATGTAGGTAAAAAAACACTTGTACTGGAGATCACCGGCAGTAACCGAAAAGTGAAGGCGCTTGAGGACCTGCTTAAGCCTTTTGGCATACTTGAACTGGTAAGGACCGGAAAGGTAGCCTGCATGCGGGGGTAAAAGGTAAATGGATTTTAATAATTAGTAAACCTTGTTTCGAAAGAAGGAAAGAGATGGTAAAAAAGTATATCATGACACCGGGCCCGACTCCGATATCTGAAGATGTCCTTATTGAGCATGGAAAACCCCTGATGCATCACAGGTCCCCGGAATTTGGAAAAATATTCAGTGAGACCACTGAAAAACTAAAGAAACTTTTAAAGACAAAAGATGATGTTTTTATCCTGACTTCTTCCGGCACAGGCGCAATGGAAACAGCTATTACAAATTCCTTTAGAAAAGGTGACAAGGTACTTATTGCAAGCATAGGAAACTTCGGGGAAAGATTTAAGAAGATCAGTTCGGTCTATGGTCTTGAAGTCATCTCTCTTGATTATGAATGGGGAGAAGTAGCAGATCCTGAAGATATTAAAAAGATCCTGGACAAAGAAAAAGATATAAAAGGAGTTATGGCCCAGTTCAGTGAGACTTCTACTGGTGCACTTAATGATATTAAGGCGATGGGTGAGATCATAAAAGATCACCCGGCACTTTTTATAGTAGATGCAATAAGTGGGCTGGCAGCTTCAGATTTCGATACAGATGGCTGGGGTATAGATATAGTCATAGGAGGTTCACAAAAGGGTTTAAGTGCGCCGACAGGTATTGCATTTGTGAGCATAAGTGAGAAAGCCTGGAAGGCTATAGAGATCTCGGATATACAGAGGTTCTATTTTGACTTGAAGGCAGCGAAAGCCGCTCTTCAAAAAAACCAGACTCCATGGACCCCCGGTATCTCCATAATCGTAGCAATGAACAAGGCTCTTGATCTCCTGCTTGAAGAAGGTCTTGAAAATATATTTAAAAGACACAGGGCACTTGCAATGGCCACACAGGAAGCAGCAGCAGCTCTTGGACTTGAATTTTTAGTGAAGGAGCCGGACCAGAGGGGTTTTTCAGTTACAGCAATTAAGGTACCGGAAGGGATAGACGGCAAAGAACTGGTTAAGATAATGCGTATAAAATATGGTGTTACCATTGCTGGCGGACAGGGTAAAATAAAAGGGAAGATAATAAGGATCGGTCACCTGGGATATGTAGGGATGTTTGATGTCATCACTGCTGTCTCTGCCCTGGAGATGACGCTGGCCGACCTGGGTTATGATTTTGAGATCGGGGCAGGTATAACTGCTGCGCAGAAAGCATTTAGTGAGAATAATTATCTGGACAAATAGAAAAACAGATGGTGGATAAAATGAAAAAAAAGATACTTATTACCGATGGACTTGCTGAAGAAGCAATACAAAAATTAAAGAAACATTTCGATGTAGTGGAGAAAAAAGGCCTCCCTCACGACCAGATAAAAGAAGAAATAGGAAAGTATGATTCTATAATAATAAGGAGCGACACCAGGCTTACTCCTGACATAATTGAGCGTGCGGATATCATGAAGATCATTGGAAGGGCAGGAATAGGTGTTGATAATATAGATCTTCCTGCAGCGACAAAGAAAGGAATTATTGTAGTCAATGCTCCTGCAAGTAATGCAGTCACAGTTGCTGAGCATACTATAGCACTTATGCTTTCACTGGCTCGTAAAATACCCAGGGCCAATTCTTCGCTTAAGGAAGGAAAATGGGAGAAATCAAAATTCAAGGGTATTGAGATCGAAGGAAAGACACTTGGTATAGTGGGTTTTGGACAGATAGGAGGTCTTGTAGCTAAAAAAGTTATCGGTCTCGGTATGAAAGTAATTGCTTATGACCCCTTTGTCTCCGGGGACAGATTCAGGCAGCTTGGAATAGTAAAAGCAAATAAACTTGAAGATATATATGGTGAGGCTGATTTTATTTCGATCCACCTCCCAAAAAATAAAGATACATTGGGCATGTTTGACAAAAAACAGTTTAATAAGATGAAAAAAGGAACCATAATCTTAAATGTTGCCAGGGGCGGAATCATAGTGGAAAAGGACCTGGCTGAAGCTATCAGTGATGGTCAGATAGGCGGAGCAGGACTTGATGTGTATGAAACAGAACCATGCATTGATTCTCCCGTATTAAAGATGGAAGAAGTAGTGTGCACCCCGCATCTTGGAGCATCTACGGAAGAGGCGCAAAGCCGTGCGGGAACTGTGATCGCCGATCAGGTTATTGAGGTACTTAATGGCGGGACTGCTGCATTTCCGGTAAATGCACCCGCAATAAGACCCGAGGAGATGGAAGTACTGTCACCCTTCTTTGACCTTGCAGAGAATATGGGAAATCTTTTTGCCAGTGTTTTTGAGGGGAATATGGATAGTATTGATATTGGTTATCATGGAAAAGTGTCCGAGTATGATATTAGGGTACTGACTTCGATGATACTTGTAAAAATACTTAGAAAATATTCTGCAGAAAGTGTGAATATGATAAACGTGGACCTTATTGCCAGGGAAGCGGGTCTAAAAGTAAAAATAGAGAAAAGCAGCCTTTCAAGTGATTATGTCAATCTTGTCACCGTCAATGGGAAAGGTCCGGACAGCGGACTCTCGATCTCGGGAACTGTGACCGGTAAAAAGAATGTACCCAGGTTTATCGCTATCGATAAGTTTGAGATAGACATGGTGCCTTCGCCGCATATGGCATTTATCAGGTATGATGATGTTCCCGGCCAGATCGGTAAAATAGGTACAGCTTTTGGTAAATTGGGTGTAAATATTGCTGCAATGCATGTGGGCAGGAAGAAGATGAGTGGGGCCGCCGTCATGGGGCTTAATCTTGACACCGAGGTAAACAATGAGATGCTTAAAAGTTTCAGGGAAGATACCGGATTTAAGAATATTAAAATAGTTAATCTATAATATCTTTTCTTGCATATATGAAAAGATATAAATTCAGAAATTAAAAAAGATAAACAGGGTATGTGAGAATGATGAAAAACAAGATCTATATATTCGATACGACTCTGAGGGATGGAGAACAAGCTCCCGGAATACATTTAAATGTTAAAGAGAAACTGGAAATAGCAGAACAGCTCTCCAGGCTAAATATCGATATCATAGAAGCAGGCTTTCCCATCTCGTCTGAAAGCGATTTTGAGGCAGTAAGGGAAGTATCAAAAATAGTAAAAGGAAGGGCCGTAGCAGCCCTTGCAAGGGCCAATGACAGGGATATAGATTCAGCCGGAGAAGCCTTAAAGGGTGCAGAACAGCCAGTTATACATACCTTTATCTCATCTTCTGATATCCACCTGAAGCATCAATTTAAGAAGACCAGGGAACAAGCCCTCGAAATGGCTGGAAGAGCCGTTAAAAGAAGCAGGCAGTATACAGATATTGTGGAATTTTCTGCTATGGATGCCACCAGGAGTGATTGGGATTTTCTTTGCAGGATGTTTAGCATTGCTATAAAGAACGGTGCCGGGGTATTAAATGTACCTGATACTGTGGGGTATGCTCTTCCGGATGAATTTTCCAAATTGATAGATCATATATATGCCAATGTTGAAGGTATTGAGAATATAACATTAAGCGTGCATTGCCACAATGATCTCGGTCTTGCAGTAGCAAACAGCCTTATGGCAGTCCAGCATGGGGCAAGGCAGATAGAGTGTGCCGTAAATGGTATTGGCGAGCGTGCAGGAAATGCATCTCTTGAAGAAGTTGCCATGATCATAGATACCCGTAAAAAGGACCTGGGTGTATATACCGATATCAAGACAAAAGAGATCGTAAGGACAAGCAGTATTGTAAAATCACTTACCGGTTATGTTATTGCCCCGAATAAAGCTATAGTCGGAAAGAATGCATTTGCACATGAAGCCGGTATTCATCAGGATGGTATGCTAAAGGACAGATCTACATATGAAATAATACGGCCCGAGGATATCGGTCTTATGGAATCAAAACTTATTCTCGGGAAACACTCCGGCAGGCATGCATTCATTAAGAGACTTGAAGAAATAGGGATAAAAATAAGTGAAGAGGATCTTGAAAAAGCATTTGAAAGATTCAAGAGCCTGGCAGAGAAGAAGGGTGCAATAAATGAACAGGACCTCAAGGCGATAGTGGAAAATGAGATGAGGGAAGTCGAAGAATATTATCTCCTAAAAGAATATAAGGTAAAAAGCGGCTCAAGCATAACTGCAAGTTCAGAAGTGGAGATCGAGATAAATGGTGAGATAAAAACCGCTTCTGCTGAAGGGGACGGACCTGTTGATGCATCATTTAAGGCAATCGATAAAATAACAGACAAGAGCACTACTCTTGTAGATTATGTAATAGAAGCAGTTTCCGAGGGAAAGGATGCTATCGGACAGGTAAAAATAATTGTAGAGGCCGGCGGCAATGAAGTGATGGGTAGCGGTATTTCGACTGATATCGTGGAAGCGAGCATAAAAGCATATATAGATGCAGCAAATAGATTAAAAGCCGGTAGTTAAGAAGCATTTGTACCTATCTTCTAGTATCCGGATCATTATAAAGGAGAAAAAATTGAATGATGGAAAAAAACCACAGACTATGGCCCAGAAGATCCTGGCGGATCACTCGGGGAAAGAGTTCGTGGAAGAAGGGGAAATAGTAAATGCATCTGTCGATATCGTTCTCGGTAATGACATAACCATGCCCCTTGCGATAGAAGAGTTTAAAAAAATCGGGGCCGGTAAGGTCTTTGATAATACAAAAATAGTTATGGTGCCGGATCATTTTACACCGAATAAGGATATAAAATCAGCTCAGCAATGTAAGATCCTTAGAGATTTTGCAGGTGAGCAGGATATAATTAATTATTTTGAGATAGGGGAAATGGGCATAGAACATGCCCTTCTTCCTGAAAAAGGATTGGTGCTTCCGGGAGACCTGGTAATAGGTGCAGATTCACATACCTGTACATATGGGGCACTTGGTGCGGCTTCCACAGGTGTGGGGAGCACAGACGTAGCTGTAGCGATGGCTACAGGAAAACTATGGTTTATGGTGCCTTCTACATTAAAGTTTGACTATAAAGGTAGTCTTAAAAAATGGGTAACTGGAAAAGATCTCATCCTTTATACTATAGGAATGATTGGGGTTGACGGTGCACTTTACCGGTCGATGGAATTTTCCGGACCTTCCGTCAGAGGATTATCCATGGATTCAAGGTTTTCAATGGCAAATATGGCCATAGAAGCCGGTGGGAAATTCGGTATATTCGAAGTAGATGAAAAGGTAGAAGAATATATGAGATCAAAAGGAAAAACCGGTTATAAAATATATAAAAGTGACTCAGGCGCCTCTTTTGAAAAAGTATTTAATATAGATTGTACGGATATAGAACTCCAGGTTGCGACACCTCATCTTCCTTCGAACGCAAGGAATGCAATGGACCTTGGAGAGATCAAATTAGATCAGGTAGTCATAGGGTCCTGCACAAATGGAAGGATGGAGGATCTTGAGATGGCAGCAAAAATATTTAAGGGTAAAAAAGTAAGCAAAAGCATGAGGACAATAATAATACCTGCTACGCAAAAAATATATCTTGAAGCAATGAAAAAAGGATTGCTTGAGATATTTATCAATGCAGGATGTGTGGTCAGCACTCCTACGTGTGGTCCGTGCCTGGGGGGTCATATGGGAATACTTGCTGAAGGAGAAAGGGCGATTGCCACTACTAACCGTAATTTTGTGGGAAGAATGGGGCACCCGGAGAGTGAAGTATATTTAAGCGGACCGGCAGTAGCGGCCGCTTCTGCGATTGCCGGAAGAATAGCAGTACCAGGGGAGGTTATATAATGATAATTAAAGATAAAGTAATTAAATATGGCAATAATGTAGATACAGATGTAATAATACCTGCAAGGTACCTGAATACTACAGATGAGGCAGAACTTGCATCGCATTGTTTTGAGGATCTTGACAGCGATTTTAAGGAAAAAGCAAAAGAAAGAAAAATAATAGTAGGCGGTGAAAATTTTGGCTGCGGTTCTTCAAGGGAGCATGCACCATTGTCAATAAAAGCAAGCGGCATAAAGGCTATTATAGCAAAATCTTTTGCCCGCATATTCTACCGCAATTCAATAAATACAGGCCTGCCTTTACTGGTAAGCATTGAAGCAAGCGAGCATATAAAGGATTCAGACGAAGTCGAGATAGATCTTGATAATGGTGAGATCAAAGATATTACTACAGGGATTACTTTTAAAGTCCCACCCCTGCCTGATTTTATACAAAAAGTCATCTCAAGTGGGGGCTATATGAAGTTTACAAAGAAGCAACTGGCAAAGTCAAAATAAAACACATACAAAAATTTTAGAAAGTGGCCTGGATGACAGATAAAAAACAGAACAAGATCTATATATATGACACTACTCTAAGAGATGGAGTACAGAGAGCGGATATATCATTTTCAGTTAAGGATAAACTGGAGCTTATCGAACGTTTTGACGATATAGGTGTAGACTATATAGAAGTCGGATTTCCGGCATCAAATCCCAAGGAGATGCAATTATTTGATCAGCTCAAGTCGTATAAACGCAAATATTCAAAAATAATGGCCTTCGGTATGACAAGATATAAGGACACAGAAGTGGAAAAGGATAAAAACCTTAAGGTCCTTATTGATTCCGGGGCAGACGGTGTTTGTGTCGTAGGAAAGTCATCAAAACTGCAGGCTGAAAAAGTAATCGAGACTACAATGGAAAATAATCTGTCCATGATCTCTGATACAGTAAAGTATCTTAAAGGGTATTTCAGCGAGGTACATTTTGACGCTGAACATTTTTTCGACGGGTTTAGAGAAGATCCGGAATATGTTTTAAAGACTCTTGAAGCTGCAAGTGAAGCTGGTGCTGATTTTATATGTATCTGCGATACAAATGGCGGGATACTTCCAACGGAAGTGGCTGCAATAGTGGAAAAAGTAAAAAACCGTATCGATGTACCTCTGGGGGCCCATTTTCATAATGACAGCAGCTGTGCAGATGCTAATAGTATTATAGCTGTGGAAAAAGGTGCAGTAATGGTCCAGGGGACAATGAACGGATACGGCGAGCGATGCGGGAACGCTGACCTGTGTACAATAATACCCAATCTCGAGATAAAACTTGGAAAATCATGCCTGAAAGAAAATAATCTGGAACATATAACAAATCTTTCCCGTTTTGTAAGTGAGACCGCAAACCAGATAGCTAATAATCACCAGCCTTTTGTGGGGCGCTTTGCCTTTGCACATAAAGGAGGAATGCATGCCAGCGGCGTCAGTAAGACCTCTGGATCTTTTGAACATGTAAAGCCTGAAGAAGTAGGAAATACAAGAAAGATACTCGTGTCCGAGCTGTCAGGAAAGAAATCAATAGTCCTTAAAGCTAAGGAGCTTGGTATAGACCTAAAAGATGATATAGAGACTGTGAGCAGGATACTTGAAAAGATACAGGATCTTGAGCATAAAGGGTATCAGTTCGAGGCCGCTGACGGAAGTTTTGAGCTGCTTGTAGAAGAAGCAGGAGGCAGGAAAAGCAGATTTTTCACACTTGAAAGCTACAGGGTATTAAATGAGAGGACAGCTAGTGGCGGGATGATGTCAGAGGCAACGGTAAAGGTCCGTGTCGGAAAGAATAGGATAATAAAAACAGCAGAGGGAAATGGACCCGTCAGTGCACTTGATGGGGCATTGAGGGAAGCTATAGAGAGCTGTTTTCCTGGTCTTGCCAGGATCGAACTTACTGACTTCAAGGTAAGGGTCCTTAACCAGAAAAAAGGAACTTCAGCTGTTGTCCGCGTATTGATCGAGTCATCTGACGGCGAAAAGACGTGGGGTACCATAGGGGTCTCTGAAAATGTGATCGATGCAAGCTGGCAGGCTCTTGAAGATTCCATAATATATGGACTCATGCACCTGGAAAAGGAAAAAAAATAGAGGAAGTTTAATATTTATACACTCCGGCAGGAATTGAAGTATTTAGAATAGATTTAAATAAACATCTATAGGCGTAAAGCTGTGGATGTTTATTTTAAACTATTTAACAAATTTCCTTAGGATGACCTTATTGACATGTATGCGAAATTTAACATATAGTTTGATTATTGCAAAACAGTGAGTGCAAAATTTAAGTTATTCACAATGTTTGGTTAATGAATGTAATTTACCTGCTAAGATATAAATTTTCAGGAGGAATAATATGTCTAATAATGTTAT
>JAZFRP010000166.1:0-19614 GCA_036445715.1 Candidatus Humimicrobiaceae bacterium
ATACAGATATGGAAATAAAGCTCATAGCACCTATAGCCATGGAAGAAGGACAGAGATTTGCTATACGTGAAGGCGGCAGGACAATAGGTGCCGGAAGTGTTATAAGCGTTATTGAGTAAGATAAAAAGTTTTAGGTGATTTAGGAGGAAATAATTTGGCAGCGACTAAAATAGATCAGAAAATTAGAATAAAATTAAAAGCATATGATCATGAAGTGATAGACAGGTCTGCTAAAAAGATAGTGGAGACCATAGAGAATTCCGGAGCAAAAGTTTCCGGTCCGGTTCCATTACCAAACAAAAAGAATGTTTATTGCGTTATAAGATCACCCCATGTGAACAAGGATTCAAGGGAACATTTTGAGATCAGGACCCACAAGAGGCTGATAGACATATTAGAGCCGACACCGAAGACTGTTGATCTTCTTATGAGGCTCAGTCTTCCAGCTGGAGTGGATATCGAGATCAAATCCTAGATCCCCATAATTTAAGGGAAAATATTGTTGACGTGGCTGGCCAAATAATATAAACTGGCGGCTTTGGGTCTGGTGTTAAAAAGTGAAAGTGGAGTAAAAATGGTAGATGCACTATATGGAAAAAAATTGGGTTGTACCCAGGTATTTAGGGATAATGGCGATGCTGTATATGTAACAGCCATCGAAGCTGAACCATGCATAGTGGTACAAGTAAAAGATAAAGAAAAAAATGGGTATAATAGCCTCCAGGTAGGGATAGGTTCCACTAAGGAAAAATTAATCAATAAACCCATTAAAGGAATATATGCCAAGAACAAGATCGACATTAAAAGATACCTTAAGGAAATCAGGGTAGAAGAATTCGATAAGGAATATAAACCTGGCGATAGTATAGATATTACTATATTCAAGGCCGGGGACAATATAAAGATAACAGGGAATTCTAAAGGCAAAGGATTTGCAGGTGTTATAAAAAGACATAATTTCCATAGGGGGAGAATGTCTCACGGTTCTCATGCGCACAGGATCCCTGGTGCAGTAGGTATGTGTGCCACTCCGGCCAAGATACAAAAGGGTAAGAAGATGCCCGGAAGAATGGGTGGGAAAAGAGTGACTCTTCCAAAAACGGAGATAGTGGATATTATCACAGAAGAAAACCTGATCCTGGTAAAGGGTAGTGTTCCCGGTCCCAAGGGTAGCATGGTATATCTGAAAAAGATTTAGAAATTTGTTTAGGAGAAAAAGATGGCTAGCTTAAGTGTTGTTGACAAGCAGGGCAAGGAAAAAGAAAAAATAAAGATATCTGATGATCTGGTGAAGCAGGGTGCAAGATCAGAGGTAATCTATCAGGATATTAGAAGATACCTGGCACAGCAAAGGTCCGGTACTCATAGTACAAAAGGAAGAAGCGAAGTAAGGGGCGGTGGCAGGAAGCCATGGCGTCAAAAGGGAACCGGTAATGCAAGGGCAGGTACAATAAGATCACCTTTATGGAAAGGTGGAGGAGTTGTTTTTGGCCCGAAGCCCAGGGATTATTCATTTAAACTTAATAAAAAAGTCATTAAAAAAGCAAAAGCTATTGCACTTTCTGAAAAATTTAAGGATAAAAAACTTTTTGTAGTAGATGATTTTGGATTTAAGAAACCTAATACAAAAGAAGCTGCAAAGATCCTTAATAGCTTAAAGATAAGTGACGGTAAAGTCCTTGTAGTGATCGAAAACCTTAATGATAATAGTTCAAAATCATTCAGGAATATTCCCAATGTAATAGTCGAGAGCGCAAGGGGACTTAATGCATATTATCTGATGCTTGCAGACTATGTTGTTTTTACAAAAAATACACTAACTGAGATGATGGAGAGGATGACTGATGATAAGTCCAAATCCTAGAGATATAATAATCGCTCCCGTAGTATCTGAGAAAAGCTATGCGGGAGTTCAAGATAAAAGATATTCTTTTTTTGTTGATCTAAGAGCGACAAAGAGCCAGATAAAAAGTGCTATTGAAGAGATATTTAATGTAAAAGTCGTAAAAATAAGCACCAGCAATATTAAGTCTAAACCCAGGAGACTGGGTAAATCTGTTGGTAGAAGTTCAAGAAAGAAAAAAGCTGTTGTTACTCTTGGTAAAAAAGACAAGATCGATTTCTTTGAATCGGTCTGATTTAGTTTGGAGGTATAGAAGTTGGCTATAAGAAAATATAAACCTACCACTCCTGGTAGAAGAGGTGCATCGGTGGCAGATTTTTCGGATCTCTCAAAAAAGAGGCCCGAAAAAGCGCTTACCAGCTCCCTTAATAAAAGGGCGGGACGTAATAGTGCCGGAAGGATAACCAGGAGGCATAGCGGGGGCGGACATAAAAGGTTATTTAGGATAATTGATTTTAAAAGAACAAAAGACGATATCCCTGCAAAGGTTACTCATATTGAATATGATCCGAATAGAAGCGCAAGGATAGCTCTCCTGGTCTATAGTGACGGAGAGAAAAAATATATACTTGCCCCGCTTAAGTTAAAGGTGGGAGACAAGGTCATGTCCGGTGAAAAAGCTGATATCATAGTAGGAAACAGTCTTCCTATCGCTAATATTCCTGTTGGTACCATAATTCACAATATCGAGCTCAAAGAGGGTAAAGGGGCCGAGCTTGTGAGGTCTGCCGGAGGATTTGCCCAACTTCTTGCAAAAGAAGGCAGATACGCAAATGTTAAACTTCCTTCCGGAGAAGTAAGACTTGTAAGGATGACATGCAGGGCCACAATAGGCCAGATTGGAAATACCAGCCATGAGATCATAAATCTTGGTAAAGCAGGTAGAAAAAGATGGCTGGGAGTAAGGCCAACAGTCAGGGGTACAGCCATGAACCCGGTAGATCACCCTCATGGCGGCGGCGAAGGAAAGAATAAAAGTTCCGGAAGAGATCCGGTTACACCATGGGGCAAGCCTACCCTGGGATATAGGACAAGGCAGAAAAACAAGGCTACTGACAAGTATATTGTCAGGAGAAGAAACAAATAAGGTTTTGACCAGAGGAGGATACTTATGTCAAGGTCTTTAAAAAAAGGACCTTTCATAGAAGAGAAACTTCTAGAAAAGATTAATAAACTAAATGAAGCTGGCGACAAGAAGATCGTGAGAACCTGGTCCAGGGCCTCAACAGTATTTCCTGAGATGGTAGGACATACAATTGCGGTTCATGACGGTAGGAGGCATGTCCCCATCTTTATTTCAGAATCGATGGTAGGACATAAATTAGGTGAATTTGCACCGACAAGGTCCATTAGACCGCATACATTTAAAGGTGGTAAAAGTAGTGAGAGTACGGCAACAGTTACAGAATGATAAAAGTAGTTTAGCAAGGGGGCAATAGCTTGGAAGCTAAGGCAGTTGAAAAATTTATTAGGATATCGCCAAGAAAATTAAGATATGTAGCAGATGCTATAAGATCCAAAAGAGTGGATGATGCAGTAGACTTGCTTACATTCACAACAAAAAAAGCTGCCCTGATAATCAGGAAAGCGGTTCAGAGTGCAGCGGCAAATGCTACCGAGAATCATAAAATGGTCGAAGATGACCTGGTGGTAGTAAAAATATTTATTAATGAAGGTCCTATACTAAAGAGATTCAGGCCCAGGGCAAGAGGAAGGGCTACAAGGATAAGAAAAAGGACTTCACATTTGACCGTGATCGTTTCTGATGGCAAAGAAGAGGAGGCTAAGGGTAATGGGTCAAAAGGTTAATCCGATAGGACTGAGAATAGGGATCAATAAGGGATGGCAATCCAGATGGTTTGCAACCAAGGACTATGCAAAATTCTTAAAAGAAGATCTTGTAATTAGAAAAATAATTGAAGATCAATTGGGAAATGCAGGTATCTCTAAGATAGAGATGGAGAGGACTGCTGAAGAAGTCAAAATTGATATGCACACATCTAAACCCGGTATGGTGATTGGGCGTAGAGGTGCCACTATCAATGATATAAGAAAATTGATCGAAGATACCACTGGAAATATTATTCAGTTAAATATAGTCGAGGTCAAAAAGCCTGAACTTGTAGCCAAACTGGTAGCAGAGAGTATTGCCGGCCAGCTGCTAGGAAGAGTAAGTTTCAGGAAGGCTATGAAAAAAGCAATGACCTTATCGATGAAAGCAGGAGCAAAAGGAGTAAAGGTACAGTGTTCAGGCAGGCTTGGCGGAGCTGAAATGGCAAGAACAGAATGGTACAGGGAAGGCAGGGTACCGCTTCATACATTGAGAGCAGACATAGATTATGGTTTCACTGAAGCCAAGACTACTTTCGGAAAGATCGGTGTAAAAGTCTGGCTGTACAAGGGTGATGTTATTTTTAAGGATAATGGTGAAGAGACTTCCATATTGGGGAAACCGGAAGAGAAGCGGAAGGAAAAACCAAGAAGAAGGTTCAAGGGGCCGAGAGAGGGCGGAAGAGCTGCCCCGGACAAAAGACCCGGTAGAGATGTTTCAGAAAAGAAAGACGAAAAAGTAAAAGAAGTTGAAGATAAAAAGGTAGAAATAGTTAAAGACAAAAAAGATGAAGCCAGTGAAAGCAAGGCAAAAGAAAGAATTGTAGAAAAAGCCAAAGAGTCTAAGGCAAAGATCATTAAGAAAGAAGTAGAAAAAGCTGATATAAAAAAAGATAGTGATACCAAAAAAGGTAAAACTGCCAGCGCAGAAGCTAAAAGCAAAGAAGATAAAAAAGACCAGGAAGAAAAAGTTTAAGTTAGGAGATATTCATGGCAGCGATGTTGATGCCAAAAAGGGTTAAGCATAGGAAAGTGCATAGAGGCAGGATGAAAGGACCTTCAAAGGGAGGAACAAACCTTGCTTTTGGAGAATATGGTCTGCAGGCCCTTGAACCAGGATGGGTAACAAGCAAGCAACTGGAGGCAGCAAGAGTTGCGCTTACCAGGCATATTAAAAGGGGAGGTAAGGTATGGATAAGTGTCTTCCCTCATAAGCCAATAACCAAAAAACCGGCTGAGACCCGTATGGGAGGCGGCAAAGGTGCTCCTGAGAGCTGGGTGGCTGTTGTAAAACCCGGAAAAGTGATGTTTGAACTCTCCGGAGTAAGCCTGGATGTTGCAAAAGAAGCTATAAGGCTGGCTTCAAATAAATTATCAATAAAAACCAAGTTTATTTACGGCGAACAGTAAGACTGATTGGAATAAAAATGAGAGCAAGTGATATAAGAGAACAAACAAAAGAGGAACTTGAAGGAAAACTTAATGATATTAAGAAAAACCTCTTTACTCTAAAGTTTCAAAAAGCCATAGGCCAAGTAGAGAATACACAGGCTATTGGCAATCTGGGCAGGGATGTTGCCCTGGTAGAGACGCTAATACGTGAAAAAGAACTGGGTATAAACCAGGAACTAAAAACTAAAAAAAGCGCAGGAAAGAAAAAAAGTCCGGCTGCAAGGAAAATATCAGTTAAGAAGGCCGGCAAAAAAGAAGATAAAAAGATTAAAACCAGTAGTGAAAGCAAGTAAGGAGGATTTTTTTGGATAGGGCAAATAGAAAAACGAGAATAGGTACAATAGTAAGTGACAAAATGGAAAAGACCATTGTTGTTGCTGTAGAGTCTCATTACAAACATCCTCTATATAGTAAGGTATTAAGAAGAATAAAAAAGTATAAAGCGCATGATCCCAAGCAAAATGGCAAACTAGGTGATGTAGTAAAGATTACTGAGACCAGGCCTTTGAGCAAGACTAAGAGATGGAGACTGGAAGAAGTTGTCAAGAAAGCTGAATAGATAAGGAAAACAAGATGATTCAATCGGAAAGTAAAGTAAAGATCGCTGATAATACAGGTGCAAAAGAAATAAAATGCATAAAAGTCCTTGGAGGATCCAAAAGGAGATATGCACGAATAGGTGATATTTTTGTAGCTACTGTAAAAGTTGCTAATCCTGGCGGAGTGGTCAAGAAGAGCGAAATCGTAAGAGCTGTACTTGTAAGATCAAAAAAACAGTATAGAAGACCGGACGGCTCATATATCAGGTTTGATGAGAATGCCGCCGTTATTATTGATATTACCAATAATCCCAGAGGAACCAGGATCTTCGGCCCTGTAGCCAGGGAACTGAGGGAAAAGAATTTTATGAAGATAATATCTCTTTCACCGGAAGTATTATAATTAGGAGACTTAAATGCTAAAGATAAAAAAGAATGACAAAGTAAAGATCATAAAAGGTAAGGACAGGGGTAAATTAGGAAAGGTCCTTAGGATCAATAATGAGGATGGAAAAGTTTTTGTAGAAGGGGCCAATATAATAAATAAACATACCAGGCAGAAGGACCAGAGTAAGCCGGGCGGTATAATCAAGAAAGAAGGTCCTATTAGTATTGCCAATGTCAGGGTAATATGTCCTAATTGCGGAAAACCTGCCAGGATGGGGTTTGATATAAGTGGATCTGGCCAGAAATCCAGAGTTTGTAAAAAATGTAATCAGCAGATTTAAGATATTGCTTGAGGTGTATAGATGAAACCCAGACTTAAAGAAAAGTATACAAAAGAGATCATACCCAAACTCATGAAGAGTGGGAAGTATAGTAATATAATGGAAATACCCAGATTACAGAAGATCTGTGTAAATATGGGAGTAGGCACAGCGACGGAGAATATAAAAGAGCTTGACGCTGCAAGTGAGGATCTGGCAGTAATAACCGGGCAAAAACCAGTTATTACAAAAGCAAAGAAATCCATTGCCAATTTCAAAGTAAGAGAAGGTAATCCCATCGGTTGCATGGTAACTCTCAGGGGGAACATTATGTATGAATTCCTTGACAGGCTATTAAGTATTTCACTGCCGAGAGTCAGGGACTTCAGGGGATTATCCAAAAAAAGTTTTGATGGTGCAGGTAATTACACCATGGGGATCAAGGAACAACTGATCTTTCCGGAAATAAACTATGATAAGGTAGAATCCGTAAAGGGGATGAATATAACTATTGCCACTTCATCGGTTAATGATTCCAATGGATTGGATCTGTTAACAGAATTCGGATTTCCGTTTAGAAATAATAATGCGAGCCAGTAGGAGGACTCTGTGGCTAAGAAATCATTAATAGCAAAACAAAAAAGAGAACCGAAATATAAGACAAGACAATATAATAGATGTTTTAGGTGCGGCAGGCCGAGAGGTTATTTTAGGAAATTCGGGTTGTGTCGTATTTGTTTAAGAGAATTGGCCCATGAAGGGAAGATTCCCGGACTGACCAAGTCCAGTTGGTAAAAGGAGAAATTTATGTCGTATATGTCTGATCCCATTGCCGATATGTTGGCAAGGATCAAAAATGCTTACACCACTAATATGGATATCGTGGTTATACCTTTTTCAAAATTCAAAGGAGATATTGCAAAGATCCTTGATGAAGAAGGTTATATAAGTAGCCATGAGATCAGGAAAGATGAAGGTATCCAGGGCGTGATAAAAGTACATTTAAAATATATTAAAGATGGGAGCTGTGCTATCGGCGGTCTAAAGAGGATCAGCAAGCCCGGTCTTAGAGTATATGCAGAAAAAAATAAAATACCTCAGGTCATGGGTGGAATGGGAGTAGTTATAGTGTCCACCTCAAAGGGCGTGCTTACAGGTTCAAAGGCAAAGGAATCTGGAATAGGCGGCGAAGTGATCTGTTCAGTTTGGTAATAAGAGAGGAGTTCGATTTTGTCCAGGATAGGTAAGAAACCAGTAGTTGTTCCGGATGGTGTTGAAATAAAAATAGAAAAAAACAACATTTTTGTAAAAGGGAAACTTGGAGAGCTAAACCAGGAATATGATGGAAAAGCTGTCAAAATAGACCGTGAAGAAGATAATGTCATCATAAGACCACTTTCTACAAGCAAAGAAGTAAGGTCAAAATACGGCCTATACAGGAGCCTGTTAAATAATATGGTATTGGGAGTCTCTGAAGGATTTTCCAAGACCTTAAAAATAGTAGGGGTAGGATACAGGACAAGCATCAAGGGTAGTGATCTTGAGATACTTGTAGGTTATTCAAATCCGGTGGTTTTTAAAAAGCCCGAAGGCATCACTTTTGAAGTTCCTGACAATACAACTATTATTGTAAGTGGCATTAATAAGCAGATTGTTGGAGAGACAGCTGCAAATATAAGAAAAATAAGGCCTCCTGAACCCTACAAGGGTAAGGGAATAAAGTATGCCGATGAGGTCATCAGACGAAAAGTAGGAAAAGCTGCTATCAGTGCAGCAGGATAATTTAACAGGAGAATAAATGAAGACAAGAATACAGAGAAAAGATAATAAGTTTAAGAGAAAAATAAGATCCCGCCTGAAAGTAAAGAGTAATTTTTCAAGACCCAGGCTTTGCGTATTCCGTAGTTCAAAATATATCTACGGCCAGATAATCGACAATGTTACAGGCAGGACCCTTCTAGGGATCTCAAGCAAAGAAATAGATGTCAAAAAAGATGATAAAGGGAAGATCGATATAAGCTTTAGGACTGGTGAAGCCCTCGCAAAAAAGGCTCTTGATAAAAAAATAGATAAGATAGTCTTTGATAGAAGCGGATATAAATATCACGGTAGGATCAAGGCTCTTGCAGAAGGTGCGCGTAAAGGCGGATTAAAATTTTAGTATATTTAAAGGAGGATTGCTATTGGCAGAAGTACCTAAGAATACAGAACTAGCCGAAAAAGTAATAAAAATAAATAGGGTTGCAAAAGTTGTAAAAGGCGGAAGAAGATTCAGTTTTAGCGCCCTTGTTGCGGTAGGAGACATGAACGGGAGAGTTGGAGTAGGATTTGGAAAAGCCAATGAAGTCTCAACAGCTATCCAAAAAGGCGTGAATGATGCAAAGAAGAATATATTCAAGATACCTCTTATTGAGGGCACCATTCCTTACCAGATAAATGCACGTAATGGTGCAGGTAATGTTTTTATGAAACCGGCATCACATGGTAAAGGAGTGATCGCAGGTGGACCGGTAAGGATAATACTCGAACTTGCAGGAGTAAAAAACATATTGACCAAATCACTTGGCAGTTCAAATGCTTTAAGCATCGTAAATGCTACAGTCGATGGATTAAAGTCTTTGAAGTCTCCTGAAAAAATCGCAGAGATCCGCGGGAAGACCGGAACTGAAGATCTAAATTAATATAAATTATCTACCTAAAAGAAGTTTTAATAATATTGGGAGGAAAAACAGTGAAACTCAGTGAATTAGAGTCCCCTAAATCGTTGAAGAAGAAAAAGAGAGTGGGCCGCGGAGATGGTTCCGGACATGGAACTACGAGTGGTAGAGGCACCAAAGGACAATTGTCCCGTTCAGGCGGAAAGACCAGGATAGGTTTTGAAGGTGGACAAATGCCTCTCCAGAGAAGGGTCCCGCATCTTAAAGGTTTTAAGAATCTTAGGAAAAGAGTATCAAATATTGTAAATGTAGGCGATCTGGAAAATTTTAAAGAGGATATCATTATTGATTATAAGCTGCTTGATAAAAAAGGTCTTATAATGAGGAAAGACTCTCCTTTAAAAGTACTGGGTAATGGCAAGTTATCTAAAAAACTTACAGTGAAGGCAAATGCATTTAGCGCAAGTGCGATCGCAAAAATAGAAAAAGCTGGAGGAAAAGCGGAGGTAATCTAATGCTTCGAGCACTGTTAACAGCTTTCAGGATTAAAGAGATAAGAAATAAAATATTATTTACTATTGGGATCCTTGCTATTTACAGGCTGGGGGCCAATATCACCATTCCCGGTGTAGATGCCGAAGTGATACTGGCTCAGGTAGAAACCGGCGTACTTGGGATGATGGACCTTTTCGCAGGAGGCGCACTGGGTAACTTCGCTGTCTTTTCACTCGGCATCATGCCCTATATTACTGCGACTATCATCATGCAGCTCCTTCAGGTAGTGATACCTAAACTGGAACAGCTTTCAAAACAGGGTGAAGTCGGCCGGAGGAAAATAAACCAGATCTCAAGATATCTTACAGTAGTGCTCGCCCTTATCCAGGCAGTGACTATGACATATTTCTTCAGGAATTTTGGCGCCATACCAAATTTTAATATTCCCAATGTTGTATTGATCGTAATAACACTAACTGCCGGCACGACTCTTATAATGTGGCTGGGAGAACTTATCAATATCAATGGCATAGGAAATGGTATCTCTCTCATTATATTTGCAAATATCGTATCAAGGATGCCGGGACAGGTAATAAGCCTTTTCAGGCTGCAGGGTACGAATTATTTTTTCCTGGCAATATTCGTGATCCTTACAATAGGCATAATAATGGCTATCATACTTATTCAGCAGGGTGAGAGGAAAATTCCTGTGCAGTATGCCAAAAGAGTAGTGGGCCGGAAAGTCTTTGGTGGACAGAGTACTTATCTGCCATTAAGAGTAAACCAGTCCGGTGTAATGCCTATAATACTTGCTATTGCTATCCTTTTATTCCCCGCTACTATTGCACAATTTATTCCAAACCCATGGATACAAGCTTTTGCAGATGCGCTTAGTCCGTCTGCCCAGGGTAATATAAATCCCATATATGCCATAAGCTATACAACATTGATCATTATATTTGCATATTTCTATACAGCCATTACTTTTAATCCTATAGATACTGCTGATAATCTAAGAAGGTATGGAGGATTTATACCCGGCATAAGACCCGGAAGGAATACAGCTGATTATTTGACCAATGTACTTAACAGGATAACACTTCCAGGTGCGGTATTCCTTGCAATCGTGGCTTTACTTCCGGAGGTTTTGATAAATTATCTACAAATACCCTTCAGGTTTGGAGGGACATCCATACTGATCACAGTAGGTGTGGCTCTTGATACAATGAGACAACTTGAATCCCAGTTGACTATGAGGGACTATGAAGGATTTTTAAAATGAGGATAGTTATGCTTGGAGCTCCTGGTGCCGGAAAGGGCACACAGGCAGAGAAGATCTCTAAAAAATTTGACATACCTCATGTCTCGACAGGAGATATCTTGAGGAAAGAGATAAAAAATGAGACAGAATTGGGTCTTAAGGCAAAGAGTTTTGTAGAAAGCGGTAAGCTGGTCACTGATGAGCTGGTAATTGAAATAATCAAGAATTTCATTCAGGGGGATTCTGCTGGGAACGGGTTTCTCATGGACGGTTTTCCAAGAAACCTGGTGCAGGCCAAAAAGTTTGCAGAAATGCTTGAAGAAATAGGACTCAGACTGGATCATGTGATAAATATCGTTGTTGATAATAATGAGATAATAAACAGGCTTGGCATGAGAAGGACTTGCAGAAAATGCCAAAAGATAACGAGTGTGGCAGAGTGCAATAATGGCGAGTTATGCCCGGATTGCGGAGGAGAACTTATTATCCGCAAAGATGACGAAGGTGATATTATCAGGCACCGCCTGGAGGTATACGAGAAAGAAACGCAGCCACTTATTGAGTATTACAGTAAAAGTGGAGTGTTTACAGTTATTGACGGTCTGGGCACAGCAGGGGAAGTAACTGAAAGGATACTGAAAGATTTATGATAATTTGTAAATCAGCTTCTGAGATAGAGACAATGAAAGAGGCTGGTCAAATTGTTGCAAGAGTTCTTTTGAAAATTGAAAAAATACTGGAACCGGGTATCACAACCGGGGAGATCGACAGGATAGCTGAAAAGACGATAAGGGCTCATGGGGCCACTCCTGCATTCAAGGGTTATATGGGAAGACTTTCAAGTAGAGCCTTTCCAAGCAGCGTTTGTATTTCAATAAATGAAGAAGTAGTGCACGGGATCCCCGGAAAGAACAGGATAGATAATGGAGATCTGGTATCTATTGATGTTGGGGTTAAGAAGAATGGCTTTTACGGAGATGCTGCCAGGAGTTTTATGATCGGTAAAGTAAATTCTACAGCAGAAAAGCTATGGAAAGCTACTAGCGAGGCACTCGATAAAGCTATCGATAAATGTGTTGCCGGGAATAGATTATCTGATCTTTCCAACTGTATAGAAAAAAGAGCTCTTTCATCCGGATTTTCTGTAGTCAGGGATTTTGTAGGACACGGGATCGGGAAAAAGATGCATGAGGATCCCCAGATATTGAATTATGGACCACCCGGACAGGGACCGCTTTTAAAAAAGGGAATGGTACTTGCAATAGAACCAATGCTCAATGAAGGCGGAAGCGATGTCGAGATACTTGATGATCTGTGGACAGTAGCAACGGCTGATAGAAAGCTATCTTGCCACTTTGAGGATTCTGTTGCAGTCACCCAGGATGGACCGCTTGTATTGACAAGGATATAGCTGGTGCGGAGTAGAAATAAGTGATAAATTAGTAGACATCTAAGAGGTTTTTTGGTAACCTGTTCATTCGTGCTGATTTTAGCTTTTTACTAAATAACAGGAGGTAAGGATATCTCTAAAAAAGAAGGCATTATAGAAGCCGAAGGAAAGATTTTGGAAGCACTTCCTAATGCTATGTTCAGGGTGGAGTTGGAAAACGGCCATAAATTATTGGCTCACATATCGGGTAAGATGAGGATGCATTATATAAAGATCTTACCGGGAGATTCGGTAAAAGTGGAAATATCACCATATGACCTTTCCAGGGGCCGGATAACATACAGGAAAAAATAGACAAAATTAAATATTAATGGTTATAAAAATAATTTTTGATGGAAAGAGGAAATAGGATGAAAGTCAAACCATCAGTTAAAAAAATATGTAATAATTGCAGGGTTATTAAAAGAGAAGGTAAAGTACTGATCATATGTAAAAACCCGAGACATAAGCAGAAACAAGGCTAAGGAGGCACACGCTTGGTTAGGATTGCAGGGGTAGACATACCTAATGAAAAACATGTAAATATTTCTCTTACTTATATTTTTGGTGTTGGGCGGACTACTGCTGAGAAGATAGTAGATGAGCTCGGTATCAAAAGGGATACTAAGGCTAAAGACCTGACTGAAGAAGAAGTAGTAAAAATAAGGGATTATCTTGAAAACAATATAAAGATCGAGGGAGATTTAAGAAGAGAAGTGAGCCAGAATATAAAAAGGCTCATAGAAATAAATTCATACCGTGGGATAATGCACAGGCGCGGACTTCCTGTAAGGGGTCAGAGAACCCATACTAATGCAAGGACCAGGAAGGGCCGTAAAAAGAGTGTTGGTATCAGGAAGAAGAGCGCTACTTAAAAATTTAGATATAAGGGGTAGGTTTGGTTAAGAAAAATACCGCAAAAAAGAGAATAAAAAATAAAGATAAGAAGAATGTACCTTATGGAATAGCTCATGTACAGTCTACTTTTAATAATACTATTGTAAGTATTACTGATCAGCAGGGCAATACTATTGCCTGGGGGAGCGCAGGGGGACAGGGTTTTAAAGGTTCAAGGAAGAGTACCCCTTATGCAGCACAGATAACAGCTACAGCAGTGGCAAAAAATGCTCAGGAACACGGCCTTGCAAAGGTAGATGTAAGAGTAAAAGGAGTAGGATCTGGTAGGGAGACTGCCGTTAGATCACTTCAAGCTGCCGGCCTGGAAATAGGTGCCATCATAGATGTTACCCCGGTTCCACATAATGGATGCAGACAACCTAAAAGACGTAGAGTCTAATAATCATATAAAGGAGTTTAAATAGAATGGCAGTGGTCAAAATTGCAGCTTGCAAACAGTGCAGGAGAGAAAAAGAGAAATTATTTCTTAAAGGACAGAGATGCTTCTCAGATAAGTGTGGAATAGAAAAGAAACCCTATTCTCCCGGCCAGAGAGCAAAAAGGAGAGTAGTCGAGACAGAATACTATACGCAGCTACGTGAAAAGCAGAAAGCAAAAAGATATTATGGAGTACTTGAGAAACAGTTCTCTAATTATTATAAAAAAGCCGTAAAGACCAAAGGTATTACCGGTGAGGTCCTTCTGCAGCTTCTTGAAACACGTTTGGATAATATTGTATATATGATGGGATTTGCGACTTCAAGAGCCCAGTCCAGGCAACTTATAAATCATGGACATGTGCAGGTAGATAGTAAAAAAGTGGATATAGGTTCCTATCCTGTAAAAGAGGGCCAGGAAATAAGTATTGCATCCGGAAGTAAAGAAATAATGCCGATTCTGGAGGCAAAAGAATCAGGTGGTACCATAAGTATTCCTCAGTGGCTGGAATCGGATCTTGAAAATTTAAAAGGTAAGATCCTGAGGCTTCCTGAAAGAGAAGACATACAAGCACCTATCAATGAGCAGATCATTGTAGAGCTTTACTCAAAATAATAATTTACTTTCTTTGGGAGGTTGATATAAATTGTTAAAAATGCATAAACCTAATGTTAAGGTCAAATCTACAGATGATTTTCAGGGTGAGTTTATAATAGAACCCCTTGAAAGAGGTTTTGGACATACTCTGGGAAACTCTATCAGGAGAGTTCTGTTATCCTCGATAGAAGGCGTGGGTATAACCCAGATAAAAATGGACTCTACCATGCATGAATTTTCCACTATTGAAGGCATGAGGGAAGACATGATAGAGTTTACAGCTAACTTGAAGGATATCGTCTTTAAACTTGAGGGAGATGACCCGGTTATATTGAAGCTGGACAAAAAAGGTTCAGGAGAAATAACAGCGGGCGATATCAGTCTTCCTGCTGAAGTAGAAGTCATAAACCCTGACAGCTATATTTGCACCCTTACCAAAAAAGGAAGCATAAAAGCTGAGATGAAGGTTGAAAAGGACAAGGGATACAGGACAGCAGAGGAAAATACTATAGAGGGAGAGCCATTAGGTGTTATCCCCCTGGATACAATTTTCTCTCCTGTAAAAATAGTTTCATTTAAGGTGGATAATACCCGTGTCGGCCAGATGACAAACTTTGACAAGCTTTCAGTCGATATAAAGACAAATGGAAGCATAAAACCTGAAGATGCTTTAAGCCAGGCCTCAAAGATAATAAATGATTATATGGCTCTTTTAATAGACCTCTCAGATGAGACCCAAAAAGATATGCCTATTTTTGAGGAGATCGAGGAGGAAGATGACAAACAGGAATATCCTTCGATCGAAGAACTTGAATTATCGGTCAGGGCATATAACTGCCTGAAGAGAGAGGGTGTAGATACTGTTGAAAAACTTCTGGAGTACACTGAAGACGAACTCCTGGATATCAGGAATTTCGGCCAGAAATCAATCCAGGAAGTAAAGGACAAGATCAAGGAACTTGGACTATCTTTTAAGAAAAAATAATGATCGGGAGAAATAGAAATGGTTGTGCCAAAGAAGGCAAAGAAATTCGGTGGAAGTAGTGCCCACCAGAAATCGATTATGAGAAACCTTGCAATTTCATTATTTGAAAATGGAAGGATCACGACAACACTTCCAAAAGCTAAACAATTGCGCGGTTTTGTGGATAAATTAATAGGTATAGCGAAAAATGATAGCCTGGCATCCAGGAGAAATTGTATCCGTTTGCTTAGAAATACTGATACAGTCAGAAAACTTTTTAATGAAGTTGCACCAGGCATGTACCAGAAATCCAGCGGCTATACAAGAATTGTAAAATATAAAAACAGACCGGGTGACGGTGCACCGCTGGCAATAATGGAATTGGTAGAGTAGGCTCATATCGGGCATGTTCCGTGAGGGCTTATATGTGGATAATATAAGGATTTTGTTGTTTGAAAATTAAAGATGAAACAGGCCAATATATTATGAATAATTATTTGGCTATAGTCGAGTATGATGGTACCGGCTTTAATGGTTTTCAGGTCCAGCCGGAAGGCACAAGGACTGTCCAGGAGGAATTGACAAGGGCAATATCAAGGGTGCTTGGAGATGAGGTAGTCCTTCAATATGCCGGGAGAACCGATGCAGGAGTCCATGCAAGGGGACAGGTGATCAATTTTAAAACCGGACTTGACCTTGACCTTTACCGTTTTAAATGGTCAACAAACAGTGTATTGCCTGAAGACATTGGAATAAAAACGATAAAGAAAATATCCCCCTCCTTTAATTCCAGAAAGGATGCGAAGTCCAGGGAGTATAGATATTATGTGGTAAATGCCAATTACCAGAGTGTTTTTTTGAAAAAGTATAGCATATTGTTAACCTGTGGACTGGATATGCGCCTGATGAGGAAAGCTGCAAGGATATTTGTAGGAAAAAGGGATTTTGTATCTTTTGCAAGCCCCAGCCTTTCAGGTGTATCGACCATAAGGAGAATTTATAGTTTTACGGTTACAAGGGATGATGAAGATGTCATTACATTCAAGATAGTGGCAAATTCATTTTTATACAATATGGTAAGGATAATGGTAGGCACCATATTAGAAGTAGGCAAAGGTGAAAAAAGTCTGGAAGATTTAAAGCAGGCTATTACTGGCGGGGGCAATAATTTTGCTTCAAGCATGGCACCGGCCAGGGGGTTGTTTTTAACCAGAGTAGAGTATTGATATTATATGTGGAGGAATTTATGGTAGTTGTAGGAGCAAAGACATTTAATTTAAAAAGAGAAGAAATAAAGAGAAAATGGTATATAGTAGATGCCACTGATAAGATCCTGGGCAGATTAGCTACTGAAATAGCCATAAAACTGCGTGGTAAGGATAAACCTACTTTTACACCGCATGTTGATTGTGGTGATTTTATGATTATCATTAATGCAGAGAAAATAAAAGTAAAAGGTGGAAACAAGCTTGAGGACAAGAAGTACTACCGCCATTCCGGTTATGTGGGAAATCTAAAATCAACAAGTCTGGAAGAGATGCTGAAAAAGAATCCGGAATTTGTGATAAAGAATGCTGTACGAGGCATGATCCCCCACAATACTCTTGGAAGGATCGTACTCAGGAAGCTAAAAGTCTATAGCGGGCCTGATCATCCTCATAAAGCTCAAAATCCTGAAAAAATAGATTTATAAAGGAGTTATAAGTGGCTGAAAAAGTTAATTATTATGCGACCGGCAGGAGAAAGAATTCAACTGCTAAAGTAAGGCTTATTCCCGGAGAGGGAAAAATAATAGTAAATCAAAAAGATTTTAAAGAGTATTTTAACAGAGAAGCTTTAACGACGATGATCGTTGAGCCATTAAAGCTCACGAATACTGACAGTGCATATGATGTAGTTGCCCAATTATTGGGTGGAGGCATCACGGGTCAGGCCGGAGCATTAAGGCATGGGATCTCCAGGGCGCTTCTTGAGATAAATGGGGAGTTCAGGGATATCCTGAAACGCGAAGGATTTCTTACCAGGGATTCGAGGATGAAAGAAAGAAAGAAATACGGTCTGAAGAAAGCCAGGAAAAGACCACAGTTCTCAAAGAGATAAAAATATATATTTTTTATGTATTTTCCCAGATTAAAAATAGATTTAGGAAAAATATTACATAATACCAGACTTATAAACGACCGATACGCTTATGAAGGCATATCGGTCGTTGGTATTATAAAGTGTACTTGTGGGGATCAACTAGTCAGTTCAGCCATTAGGGGTGCGGGAATAAGGATCCAGCGGTGATAGCAGGATAGAAATATGGATAATATGTATTGTGTTTTATCCGGGATATCAATAGTTACGCAGAGTAGTGGCCATAGTCTATTTGGAATGGGTCCCAGAACCAATAATAGCGATAGAGAAAAAGATTTTTTAAATTCAGCAGTTGGGGGTATAATTTCTTTTAATTTAAATTATTTTAGGTTACTATCTTGCATGACTTCGCCGTATGTAAAAAAAGTTTATACAGGCAATTAGATCAGACCATGACCGGGACAATAATAGAGGTAATTTATGAAAGATATTAGAAGATTATTCGGGACAGACGGAATAAGGGGACTTGCAAACCGTGAGCTTACAGCAGAGTTGGCTTTAAAAGTAGGCAGGGCAGCTGCAAGATTTTTAACAGGCAGCGGATCCAGGGGCAGGATAATCATAGGAAGAGATCCAAGGCCTTCGGGTGATTTTCTTAAGAATGCTCTATCTGCAGGCATACTTTCCAGCGGACATGATATTGTCGATACCGGCATCATCACAACACCTGCAGTAGCTCTTATCGCCAATATAATGAATCTTGATGGCGGCGTAGTCATATCTGCTTCTCATAATCCCCTCGAAGATAATGGGATCAAACTTTTTGGGAAAAATGGACAGAAATTATCAGATACCCAGGAAAAAGAGATAGAAGACTATATAACTAATGATCTGGATAATAAGTCTCTCCCACTGGGCAATGATGTGGGAAGGTATGAATATTTAGATGATGCCCCAAAAATATACCTGGACCGGGTTTGCAGGAAATATGATATGGATTTAAAGGGATTAAAAATAGTGCTGGATTGCGCCAATGGCGCATCAAGCATCCTGGCTTCCAGGGCACTTGAAAGGTTCGGGCCCGATGTCATAACATATAATACCGGGTTGACCGGAGAAAATATAAACGATAACTGCGGTTCTACTCATCCTGAGCAGATAAAAAAACTAATGACCGCCGGGAGTGCAGATATCGGCTTTGCTTATGACGGTGATGGGGACAGGGTAATTGCTTGTGACAGTAAAGGAAATGTACTCGACGGTGATAGTATAATAGCTTTCTGTGCGCTGGATATGGTAAAGAATAATAAATTAAAAAACAATAAACTGGTTACTACGATAATGGCAAATATGGGTTTTGAGAAATTGATGAATGAAAACGGGATAGAAGTAGAAAAAACACCAGTTGGTGACAGGTATGTGCTGGAAAGAATGCTTGAGATCGATAGTGCACTGGGAGGGGAGCAATCCGGCCATATTATTTTTAAGGATATAAGCCCGACGGGTGATGGAATAATAAGTACACTTGAATTTCTGAATGCAATTGTAAAAAGCGGATATGATATAAATAAAATATATGATCTGGTACCCAGATTTCCCCAGCATCTTGAGAATATAAGAGTTACTGATAAAAATAAAATAATGGAGAGCGAAGAGGTCATGGCAAAAGTAATGGAGATGGAAGGTTTCCTGGGTGGAAAAGGAAGGATAGTTCTGAGACCCTCAGGCACCGAACCGCTCATAAGGATCATGGTAGAAGCCGAACAGCAAGATCTTGTGAACCAGGTCATAGGAGAGCTTTCAAAGGTGATCAAGGAAAAATGTGCAGAGTAATGCAAATATGAAAATCCGGAGGATTGAATGTGCGGAATAGTAGCATATATAGGAAAAAAGAACTGTAAAAATATTTTAATAGATGGTTTAAAAAGGCTTGAGTACAGGGGTTATGACTCAGCAGGAATAGCTATAATGGTACCGCAGGGCCCGGGATCGGATGCTTCAGGAAATAATGTTATAGAAGTTGTGAAGGAAGCAGGAAAGATCAGGGAGATGGAGGGCCAGGCGCAGGAATCAAGCATAGACGGTAAATGCGGTATCGGGCATACAAGATGGGCAACTCATGGAGAACCAACAAAAGTCAATGCACATCCTCATAAAGACTGCAGCGGAAAGATAGCAGTCATACATAATGGGATAATTGAAAATTTTGAGGAACTGAGATCAGAATTAAAAGAAAAGGGACATAAATTCATATCGGACACTGATACCGAAGTATTGCCCCACATGCTGGAAGAATATTATGATGGCGACCTGCTTCTTGCAATGCAGAGACTCATGGGAAGAATAAAGGGTTCGGGAGCTATTGT
>JAZFRP010000167.1:0-5347 GCA_036445715.1 Candidatus Humimicrobiaceae bacterium
ACCGGACTGAGAATACTCAAATGTGCGGGCCAGGAAATAAAAATAAATGGGGAAACGGACCTTAAACAGTTTTCGGTGATACTAAAATCCGGTTTGACTTTCAGGGACCGGGAGACAGATTATAAAAAGGCCGGGGATAATCAGGCTTTTATGGACTATGATAAAGTAAAATTTCCTGTAAAAGTGCGCAATTGGAAAGAGGGAGACAGGTTCTATCCCCTTGGAGCTGGGGGCAGTAAAAAACTCCAGGATTTTTTTACCGACCAAAAGATCACTGTAAATAAGAGAGCAGATGTCCCTGTTTTTTATGATAGTGAGAAAATAATCTGGGTGGGGAACCATAGGATAGATAACAGGGTAAGGATCACTGGAAAGACAAGGAAAATATTACAGATGGAACTATTTGAAAAATGATATATATATGATTTAATTAAAACAGACAATGCTTGAAAATATTATATAAGCATATGAGTATATTTAAGTATAAAAAAGAAGATGGAGAAAAAATTCTGGTATATGATAAGGAAAAAATTAAGGTACTTATAGATGAGCCTACTCTCAAGAAGAAGGTAAAGGAGCTGGGCAAGAAACTAACCGCTGATTATGATGGTAAGAGTCCTGTCCTGGTCTCAATACTCAGGGGGTCCTTTATATTTGTAGCAGATATCTGCAGGGAATTAAAAATACCTGTGACTTTTGATTTTATGGCAGTATCAAGTTATGGAAATTCCAGGGTGAGCTCTGGCATAGTCAGGATAACAAAGGATCTTGAGTGCAGCATCGAAGGCAAGGAAGTGATCATAATAGAGGATATAGTAGATTCCGGCAGGACGCTCAATTACCTTATAAAGAATCTAATGGCCAGAAACCCTAAAAGCATTGAAGTCTGTGCGCTGCTTGATAAGAATGTACCAAGAAAGATGGAAAACAGCGTAAAATATAAGGGATTTGATATACCAAATAAATTTGTAGTAGGCTATGGTCTTGATTTTGGAGAGAAATACAGGAATCTGCCATTTATAGGATATATTGAAAATGAATAATATTTGTACTATCATTAAAGGTTGATAAAAATTTTGTAAAAAAAGGAGTTGTTTTAAGTTTGAAAAATAATTTTAATAAAAATAAAAAAGGATTTAGGGGTAGGGGATTTAAGAACATCGCACTGCTTATCCTGCTTGTAGTGGTAATGTTTTTGATCTTCAGGAATCCACTCTTCATGTCCCCCGATGTAAGGGAATTCAGCATGGATGAGTTTGTCGCTACTATTGAAAGCGGCAGAGTGAGTATTGTTGCCCCACTTCTCATAAAAGCAGAAGATGGGATGATAGAAGGAGAGCTTGCAGACGGTTCGATGTTTGAGGTAGCATTCCTTCCGGACTATGATATCACCCAGTACTTGCTGGACAATGGAATAGCTTTTAAAGTTGATAATCAGCAGCAGTCCGTATGGCTGCAGATACTTATCAGTGCGATCCCATTCATTATAATGTTTGGTCTTATATTTTTTATGATGAACCAGCTTCAGGGCGGGGGATCCAAAGTAATGCAGTTTGGTAAGAGCAAGGCAAAGCTTGCTACCAAAGGTAAAGAGAGAGTAACATTTAAGGATGTTGCAGGAGTTGATGAAGCAGTCGAGGAATTAAGGGAAATAGAGGAATTCCTGGAAAACCCCAGCAAGTTTAAAACTATGGGTGCAAAGATCCCAAAAGGAGTACTATTATATGGTCCTCCGGGGACCGGTAAGACACTGCTTGCAAGAGCTGTTGCAGGTGAAGCAGGGGTACCATTCTTCTCAATCAGCGGTTCTGAATTTGTTGAGATGTTTGTCGGTGTAGGCGCCTCAAGGGTGAGGGACCTCTTTGTCCAGGCAAGGGCCAGCCAGCCTTCAATAATATTTATGGATGAGATAGACGCAGTAGGAAGGCACCGTGGCGCGGGCCTTGGAGGCGGACATGATGAAAGAGAGCAGACTTTAAACCAGATACTGGTAGAGATGGACGGGTTTCATCAGGACAGTACGGTCATACTTATTGCAGCAACCAATAGGCCCGACATTCTTGACCCTGCTCTTCTAAGACCTGGAAGATTTGACCGCCAGATAGTAGTTGACAGGCCTGACCTGCCTGGTAGGGAAAAAATACTTGAAATACATGCAAGGGGAAAGCCCCTGGATAAGTCCATAAACCTGAAGACCATTGCCAAGCAGACACCCGGGTTTACAGGTGCTGATCTGGCCAATCTATTCAATGAAGCATCGCTTCTTGCTGCGAGACATAATAAGAAGAAAATATCCATGTTTGAAATAGAGGAAGCTGTGGAAAGAGTGATAGCAGGACCCGAGAAAAAGTCAAGAGTCATATCTGAGGAAGAGAAGAGGATAATCGCATTCCACGAATCGGGACATGCCCTGCTTTCATATATTCTTCCATATACGGACCCGATTCATAAGATGTCTATTATTTCAAGGGGAAGGGCGCTTGGTTATGTTATAACTCTTCCTGAAGAGGACAGGTTCCTGAAATCAAAGAATGAGCTTCTGGACAATATTACCCAGCTGCTTGGCGGAAGGGTAAGCGAAGAGATGAACTTTGCAGATATAACTTCCGGAGCCCAGAATGATATTGAGAGGGCCACGAAAATAACCAGGAAGATGATCACTGAGTATGGCATGAGCGATAAGCTTGGCCCTGTTGCTTTCAAGGGTGAAGAGGATGAAGTATTTCTTGGTAAAGAGATCGCTTCAAGGCCCCATTATAGCGAAAGCATAGCTTCAGCTATTGATGAGGAGACCCACAATATAATTACTTTAAGCTATAAAAAGGCCAGGAAGGTACTTGAAGAAAATAAAGCTATACTATCAAGGCTTGCCAAGGAGCTTATGGAGAAAGAGACACTTTCAAGGGATGAAATATTAAAGATCCTGGCAAAGGTTGAGACCAAAAAGGTAAATAAGGTCAAAAAAGTTTCCGGCAGGAAAAAGGCCACAGCTGCAGCGGGAAGAAGTAATGTAAAAAATACGGCCAGGACCAGGACAAACGTAAAGAAAAAATAGACATAATAATCTTTCAGTATTGAAGTTTAAAATAAGAATTAAAAATATATAATACTTATCTTTGATGCTGGAAGATTTTTTTATTGAATAAGATAATACAGGAGATTATTGTGGATAAAAAAATGATAGCCGAAGGCGTGAAAATGATACTCACAGGCATCGGGGAGGATATCAAAAGAGATGGACTGATAGGCACCCCCGAAAGAGTAGCTGATATGTACGAAGAGATCTTCAGTGGAATAGGCATCGATCCTGCAAGCGAGCTTGGCCCGATGTTTGATGAGAATCATGATGAGATCATTTTAGTTAAGGATATTTCTTTTTATTCGCTTTGTGAACATCACCTGGTACCTTTTGTAGGAAAGGCTCATATTGCATATGCTCCTAATAAATCCGGAAAGGTGATCGGTTTATCAAAACTTACAAGAGTTTTGGAAATCGTAGCAAAAAGACCGCAGATCCAGGAAAGGATGACAACTATTATCGCAAATACCATTATGGAAAAATTAAAGCCCAGGGGAGTAATGGTGATCATTGATGCCGAACACCTGTGTATGAGTATGCGTGGCGTAAAGAAACCAAATACACTTACAGTCACTTCTGCGGTGAGGGGACTTTTCAGGGATAACCCGGCTTCCAGGGCAGAAGTGCTCTCACTTATTTATAATGGGAGATAAGATTATTAATATAGGATCATCATGAGATACAAGATAAGAAAACTTGATATTAAAAACCGTGCAGAAGGAATGTCTGAATTTGAAAAGATCGGCTCCACGGTAGCCGGCCAGAAAATAATGGTAGAGAAGCTTTTCCCTGTGGCAATCAAAGTAAGGGGACTTAAGGTAGCAGCAATAAATATACTAAAGCAGGAAATGCTTGCCAGGGGAGGAGATGTAGTCACTTCAAGGGATTCTCTTCTCGACACCAAAGGAACTACTGATGTAATAATCGAAGGCCACCGGAAAAGTTTTAAGAGCCTGATCCCAAAACTACGGATGCAGCCATTTGGACTGGCGGACCTTGCTGATGAATTGGAAGTCTTTTTTAAGGATCATAAAAATAATAGTAATAAGAAAAGTTTTAGGATAGGAAAGAAAAAGTTTGACCTGGCATCAGATACATTGGTAATGGGGATAATAAATGTTACGCCGGATTCATTTTATGATGGGGGAAAGTATGACCATAAGGACCAGGCAGTAAAACGGGTAAGTGAGATGGTAGCAGACGGAGCAGATATTATAGATATCGGGGGATTGTCTTCAAGACCGGGATCAAAACCTGTCAGCCTGGAAGAGGAGATCAAAAGGACCATCCCGGTTGTGGAATCTGTAAGTAATAATTTTGATACCCTGATATCCATTGATACTTACAGGTCAGAGGTCGCCCTGGAAGCTATTTCAGTGGGGGCCCATGTGGTAAATGATATCAGTGCATTTAATATGGATAAAAATATGGCTGCGGTGGTCGCAGACAAAGGAGTATCGGTAACACTTATGCATATGCAGGGGAAACCTGAAAGCATGCAGGAAAATCCGCAATATGAAAATGTTATTGATGAGATATATGAATATCTTGATGGTAAGGCAAGTACTGCCATAGAAGCCGGAGTTTCCCCGGATAAGATAATATTGGATCCAGGTATAGGATTTGGAAAGACTCTTGATCATAATCTAAGTATTTTAAATAAGATCAGTGAATTCAGGTCTATGGGATACCCTATAATGATGGGAGCTTCCCGGAAAGCATTTATTGGAACTATTCTTGATCTTCCGGCAGAAGACAGGCTTGAGGGAAGTCTTGCTGCAGCAGTGTGGTCAGTGATCAATGGAGTAAATATTTTAAGGGTCCATGATGTTGCTGAAACTGTAAGATCGGTAAAGATAGCCCGGGCAATAATGTCAGGATTTTAACTAATTTACCAAAATATTATTTTCAATGAATAATAAAGTCAGTTATGTTCAAAATATTTGTAAAAAATCTAAAACTGTATGGTTATCATGGAGTAAGGGAGCTTGAGAAAAATGACGGCCAGTACTTCCTGTTCAGTATTGAGGTCCTCATAGAGGACTCTGATTACTCCGGCAGGGATAAACTGGAGAATACCCTGAGCTATTCGGATGTGATCAGGGAAGTTAAAAGAATTAATAAAACTGAGAAATATGACCTTCTTGAGACTTTCAGCCAGGTACTTGCAAACAGGATAATGGAGTTGTCCGGTCTTGTAAGAAAAGTAAATATAAGGATTGAAAAACCTTCACCTCCAATAGATGAAAAACTTGATACAGTCGGTGT
>JAZFRP010000168.1:0-2063 GCA_036445715.1 Candidatus Humimicrobiaceae bacterium
GCAACATCAAAAAACAGATCCTAAAAAAACTAATCCTTCTTGAGACAAATCCTTTCCTGGGTAAACCTCTTGGAAATAGAGCAGGAATGGATCTATCTGGATATTATAAGCTTTATGCATACAAGAAGAAGATAAGGATCGTTTATGAGATCAAGAATGCTGCTTTAATAATCATGGTCATATCTATTGGAAAAAGAGAGGATTTCGCTGTATATCTTCAGGCACTTTTAAGAGCAAGTAAAAATACCAAATGATGGAACATCTCTTATACTTCTTCCTATCTCCCGGCAAGCCACCCTTTTATCTCATCCTCAGTCGGTTCAACAGCATCCAGGGTAAGTCCATCAATATATCTTGATGCTTCATAGAGTACCGGTGAGACTTTGCCATGAACAGCTGCTATGTGGTGGATATACGGTCCGTATATAAGTTTTTCTTCCCATTTTGACCAGTCAGATGTTTTTATCCAGAGATAGGTCCCGGTAGTCTTTGGTCCTTCAGTTCCTTTTGCCTGGCCGGCAAACAGACTGTAATCACCCTTGATGCCGTCAAACCTTATCACAGTCACATCTCCGCCCTTTATCTCAAAGTCACATATCCCTGCAGCTTTACTATCAAGTATCCCATGGCATCCTACCCTGCCCTCTGTTCCATCTTTTTTAAGTGATAGAGGGAACGGGCCGCAGTGCCACAAAAGTTCGCTGTCCTCATCTGAAGGGTGGCGGTTAGTGACATCTGCAAAGATCACCTTAGACTCATTAAATGTAGCTGCCTGGGCAATGACTGCGGATACTGCTCCGTGTATATCAGTCTCACATGCTACGGGTATGTCTTCATCAAATAGAAGTGAGTTTGATAGACATGGGACTATACCAAAAATGTCTCCGAGTGCTGTCCAGCACTGGATGGCAAAGGCAGTTATGCCGTCTCTAGCTCCTACCTTTTTTATTGCTTCTTTTAAAGCGGCTATATTGCCTAGCTTATCCTCATCAATATCTACTTTTAGATTATCCTTTATATGTGAGACCGTTTCTTTATAGCTACTGTCACCAGACTCTTTTATCTCTTTTGCTATATTTATTATATCTATAAGATTGTAAGGTACGATCTCTATACCGAACTTTTCTAATAGTTCACCTTCATTTGCAATTACAGACCAGAAGGCTCCGGGTCTCGTACCTATCTGGCCAATACGCATGTTTTTAAAAGCCTTTACTACATTTGCAGCGGCTGCAAAATTATTTATCCCACGTTCAAATATGGGATCATCAATCCGGCTATTTATTATATAGCTATAAGGTACGGAATATCTTTGAAGTATCTTTGAAGTGGCAAAGAGGCCGCATTGACTATCCCTTAGTCTTGAACCATCCGGCTGGGGTGCTTCATCCCTTGGTCCCCAAAGTAAAAATGGCAGGCCCATCTTAGAAGCCACGCGGGCCACTATGTCTTCGGTCCCAAAATTACAGTGAGGTGATATTATACAGTCTGCCCCTCCATGAGTAAGTTTATTTATAGCAGCCCCTATATCTTTTTCCTCTACCAGCAGACCATCTTCATTTATATCTTCGATGTCTACTGTTTTATATCCAAGAGATTTTATTTTGTCCAAAGTGAGTTTTTTATACTTAAGCGCATCTTCCCTTGAGAATACAGTACGCCTTGTTGGTGCATACCCGATTGTTAGTTGATCTTTGGTATTCAATTTTCCTCCCCATTATATTAAAAATTTTTTTCAGAACTAAATAGTTAAAACTATCATTACGGTCTCTTTCAACGGATTAATTACTTATTATACTCATTTTATTTTAAAAAAATATTATTAATTGATTCTGCAGGTAAAAAACTATTGCGCAACGCTACCCTGGGAGGAAAACAAATTTAAATTTTTTATCGACTCTGGTAAAATTCATACTCTGGGGGCGATTAGCTCAGTTGGTTAGAGTGCTGCGTCGACATCGCAGAGGTCATTGGTTCGAATCCAATATCGCCCACCAGACTTTAATACCCTGTCATCAAAAATGCGATTTACCTGCTGTTTATCCGCTCAAACAGCCTGTGCC
>JAZFRP010000169.1:0-3180 GCA_036445715.1 Candidatus Humimicrobiaceae bacterium
GACAATGAATTAAGAAAATAGAAAGGAAAGTAATGAACCTGGAAAAGGGACAAAAAGCACCGGATTTCAAAGTAAATGATATTTTTGGAAATGAAATCTCATTGAAAGATTACAATAACAAAAAGTTACTTATATCTTTTTTCAGGTATGCCTCATGTATATTTTGTAATCTAAGGATTCATCAGTTGATACAGAAATATGATGAACTTAGCAGAAGAGGATTAGAGATAATATCATTTTTTCAATCACCAAAAGAAAGCATACTTGAATTTGTAGGAAAGCAAGATGCGCCATTCCCCATAATCGCAGATCCGGACAGGTCAATATATAAAAAATACCATGTGGAAGAATCAAATCTGAAAAAATTTATAAAAGGAGTGGCCCAAAAGGAAAAGTTAAACCAGGCACGTGATCTGGAAAAAAGACTGTCTCTTAAAAATGGAAAGGTGGAAGGTAACAGGTTCCTCGTGCCTGCAGATTTTTTAGTAAGTGAAAACCAGATCATTCTTCAAGCTTATTACGGAAAGGATATATCAGATCATCTCCCAATAGAGGAAATTGAAAAATTTCTTGATTAGGAAAATATCCTTGCCTAAGGATTAAAAAACAAATATCATTAAGGGATTATTATTCTACTTTTTGAATGTAAAAAGGAGACCTGTGCGATGAAAAAATATTTAATCCTCTCAATTGTAATATTATTTGCTGCTTCTATGTTGTTTATGGGAATTAGTTGCAGAAATGAAGTTATACCTATAGAAGAAGTAGAAAATCCTCTTGAAGGATTGGCTGACCTGACAAACAATGGTGATCCTTCCTGGTCGCCTGACGGCAAAATGATAGCCTTTGAATCAAATCGTGACGGAAATTGGGAAATATATATCATGAATGCTGATGGTACGGAACAGACTAATCTGACAAATAATCCATCAGACGATAATTCTGTTTCCTGGTCACCTGATGGAAAAATGGTTGCCTTTACTTCATATCGCAGCGGTAGTGGTGAGATTTATATTATGAATACTGATGGTTCAGGACAGACTAATCTGACAAATAACTCAATAGATGATAGCAATCCTTCCTGGTCGCCAGATGGGGAAATGATTGTTTTTAATTCATATCGTGATGGTGTTACTGAGATATATATTATGAATACTGATGGTTCGGAGGCTACTAATCTGACAAATAACTCCATAGATGATGGAGATCCTTCCTGGTCACCTGATGGCAAAATGATAGCCTTTGAATCAAATCGTGATGGGAACTGGGAAGTATATATTATGAATGCTGATGGTTCGGGACAGACTAATCTGACAAATAATACATCAGTCGATGGTACTACCTTCTGGTCACCTGATAGTAAAATGATTACCTTTAATTCTTATCGTGACGGAATCTGGGAAGTATATATTATGAATGCTGATGGTTCGGGAGCGACTAATCTGACAAACAATCCAGCAGACGATGGTTTCCCTGCCTGGTCACCTGATGGCGAAATGATCGCCTTTCAATCAGGCAGTAATAATAACTATGAGATCTATGTTATGAATGCTGATGGTTCAGGACGTAAGAAATTGACAGGAGTGGAATAATAGGTGATCATGGCATCTTTTTCCTTGGTAGAAACTTCAATACAGATACCTGCCCCTGGTACTTGACATAGGTGGGCCTTGATTCCAGGATGTGTTTTTCCATCATGGGTATACTTATAAAGATAAATAAAAGTGTCATAAATACGGGCCCGGCAACAGTTGACCATAATTTTGGTATAGGACCCATTTGCATCAGCCAAATACCCCACCAGAAAGAGACTTCACCCAGATAGTTGGGATGACGTGAATACCGCCATAATCCTTTGTCAATATATTGGTTTTTATTCGAGGTGTCCTTTTTAAACAAGTCCATTTGCTTGTCTGAGATCGCCTGGATAAGAACTGCTCCCATACAGACGATAAAACCAAAAATTGTCAGGGCTTTTAGGGATCCGGTCTGCCCGATACCAAAGTACACCGGTACAAGAGCAGCAAATACTATAATCGTCGGTATAAGATTGATACCAAAAAGATTAGTTAAAAACCATAGGCGTGGTGATTTTTCTTTTAGCATGGTGTAGCGCCAATCCTGTTGTTGCAGTCCCCTCCATCTCATGACCCAATTTAATGTTAGGCGTATCCCCCAAATAGCGATCACTGCAATGAATAGAATATCTGTGACTGATAATGATATTCCTTTTGTGATCATCCAGAAAGGCACAATGACTACAGGTGCTATACTCCAATAAGGATCATACACGCTGGAATTTAAAAAAAGTATACCAAAACCCCAGACAATTATTGTCGCGGCTATATCAGCTAGAAATGTGGAGATCAGGATATGCATATCGGTGGATAGCCTAAAAACTAATAATCCAATAAAGAATGCGATTATATATATGGCCAGAACGATCAATAATGATACTGCTCGATTGTTTATCTTATATCTCATAAACTTTCCACCCCATTATTTTTCCGATATCACAGATTACATCTACTACATTACCATAAACCATCACAGAATGATGGGTGCCGCCCAAATGGCTGAACTCAGCTAGAAAATCCCTGACCGGGATTGCAGGTATAAACCAACCATTTATGGTATCTCCCATTAAGGCATTTTTTACCTCCACTACTTCAATCTGACTGATAATAATGTTAAAGGTTTCTTTTGATGGTATAAGATTTACATAAGTAGCTTCCCCACATCTAAATTGTCCAACAGCCATAACTGGATTGGCCATATTGGTAAATTGAAGATCTTTTTCTATCAGTCTTGCTTTTCCTGCTATCACCCTGGGATTTATCTCACCCATATGAGATAAAAATATCCTGTTATTTTTCCAGTCCGGACAAAACATTTCTACAAATGAAGTATCGGGGTAAGCTTTTAAGAGTGCCCCGGTAAGCGCAGCAGTGATCACATCTCCTTCACCGGCATACCCAATACCTCTCAACATGGCTTTACTCGCTTCCAGGAAAGGAAGGGTCGGTAAACCTGACTCTTTGTTTATCATGGAAAAATTCATAGTGAATGCGCCAAGATCGTTGACTTCGATCCATCTTCTTACAGCAATCCCTGTCCTTATTGAGTCAATATGGGCTTTTTCGCTTAAATCTCCTATATCAAATTCTTTATTATTAAATT
>JAZFRP010000170.1:0-2401 GCA_036445715.1 Candidatus Humimicrobiaceae bacterium
ATTATATACAGTAATAACAATAATTACAGATGGGAGCTAAAAAGACATGAAGATAATAATCTCTAATTCTTCAGAAGACCCTATCTACGAGCAGATAATAAAACAGATCAAGAACCAGATCATAAATGATGAACTTGAAGAGGAAGAGCTGCTTCCCTCAATAAGGAAGCTTGCAAGAGAACTTGGGATAAGTGTTATCACTACAAAAAGAGCATATGAAGAACTTGAGAAGGAAGGCTTTATCGATACTGTCGGAGGCAAGGGCAGTTTTGTTGCAGGCCAGAACAAGGAATTCCTAAAAGAGAAAAAAATGAAAGTTGTAGAAGATAAGCTTACAGAAGCCGTTGCCGAGGCCAGGATGCTTGATATCGGCTACAAAGAATTAAAAGAGATGCTATCCATACTATATAAGGAGGAAGAATAATGGATAATATATTGGAAATCGATTCACTTAGAAAAGAATATAAAAACTTCACATTGAATGATGTCTCATTTCAGCTGCCATATGGTTATATTATGGGACTTATCGGTCCGAATGGAGCAGGGAAGACTACAATAATAAAACTTATAATGAACCTTATCAGGAAAAATGATGGCAGCATAAGAGTATTTGGAAAGGACAATCTGGAAGATGAGATAGATGTTAAATCCAGGATCGGTTTTGTATATGATACACCTCCTTTCTATGAGCACCTGACACTTGCCCAGAACAAATCAATAGTATCCCAGTTCTACAGGGAATGGGATGAGGAGCTTTTTAAGAACTATACAAATGATTTCGAACTTGACCTGAGATCCAAGTTTAAAATCCTTTCCAGGGGTATGAAGATGAAATTCCAGCCTGCAATGGCCCTTTCCCATAATGCTGACCTTATAATACTTGATGAGCCCACTTCGGGACTGGACCCAGTATTCAGGAGAGAGTTACTGAATATTTTCTCCGGCCTTAAGCAGAATGAAAAGAAGTCCATATTATTTTCCACCCACATAACCTCGGATCTTGAAAGAATTGCCGATTTTGTGACTTTTATAAAGAATGGGGAGGTAGTCTTCTCAGATGAGAAAGATTCTATCCTGGAGTCTTGGGGCGTGATAAAAGGCGGAAATGAATTGCTTGAAGAAGATCATGGCCGGCTCTTCCGGGGTATTAGAAAACATGAATATGGATTTGAGGCTCTTACATCAGATGCAAGGGAAGTGGCCAGAAGATTTAAAAGCAATGTGACAATAGAAAAACCCACACTTGAGGACATAATGTTTTTTATGACTTCAAATAATGGAGGAAGTGATGTTTAGGCTTAGCCTGAAGGACATAAAGATAAATAAGATCGCATTCCTCATAAATCTTGCATTCTGGACCATACTTGGCCCGGCCTGGCTCAGCCTGAATACAGATCTCTATCTCATGCTGCCTGTATTTTTTGGTCTTATTGTAGTTATGATCCCGATGAGTACAGAACTCAGGGATGATATAGATATACTGTATAACAGCCTTCCCATAAAAAAGAGGACCATTATTATCTCAAGGTATATCTCATCTCTCGTCATGATCATATTAATATATGCCTGGATAATCCTTATAGGGCTTTTAATGGATAAATACCTATCACTGATACAGATAGGATTGACTGAAAAGATATCTGCAGGGACAATACTGTTGATAATCCTCCCGGTAGTATTGATAGTAAGCATATATATACCAATTGTCCTAAGGTTCGGTTTTACAGTTTTTATTACTTCAGGGATCATTATATTTATGGGTGTATTTTCTGGATTTGTTGCCGGAATATCATATATTATTTCAGCGAGTAGTCCAGTGACAGGTTATGAGGGGCCCGGCGGTCGGGCAGGAATAATCGGGATGATAAAGAATAATGATCTGATCCATTATCTCGGAAAGGCTATAGAAGCTTATGGAACGTGGGTACCTGTGATCATAATATTGTTTGCCATTGTGCTGATAGTTTTTGTCTCAATAAATATATCTATATCAATCTACAGAAAGAAGGAGCTATAAATGCTTAAATTAATAAAAAAAGATTTTATGTTTGGAAGGACCAGCCTACTTATGAACTTTGCTTTACTCCTGGTATTTGGTGGAGTCATGTTCAAGCTCTCAATGTTGGATCTCTGGCTCATGATAATAATATTATATATTGCAATCCTTGTGATATCCCCAATCACTATGGAAGATAGATTAAAGACTGATTCCCTGATGGCAAGCATGCCGCTTAAAGGGTCCACAATAATAAATTCAAGATATCTGTTTGCAATATTAATAATTTTATCAGTTACGATTTTTATGCTTTCTTATGGGTATGTACTGGAGAGGTTTATTAGTGCAAATTATATCGACTATTCAAATGCCTTTACATTTAGCAGGGTATTTTCGATGATATTC
>JAZFRP010000171.1:0-3451 GCA_036445715.1 Candidatus Humimicrobiaceae bacterium
ATGTCAAATCATGTTAAATGCCAAATAATAACTGTCTTGTATAGATTTTCTCATAATAAATGTATAAGTCCAATAGAATTAACCGGAACATTCTTTTAGCTCAAAGCTTAATAAACTGGTGCACTGCTTTAATTTATCATCCAGTTCCTGCCTCGAATTTCCACCAAGATTAATAATACTATAGCGGTAACTCTGCATATCCTGGAGCTCATCCGAGAGGAGGGCACCTTCTTTTCCATATATCTCGATCCTCGCTTCAGGAAAAAGGTCCCGGACCTTTGTGATATCATCTTCACCTGGTAGTCTTACAATTCTTTTATCTTCAAAAGATCTTAAGACAAAACTGGTAGCATATTTAAATTTTCCAGAGTTCATGTCGGGGTTCGGATCCTTGCCCAGACAGAGGTCTATTTGTATCTTGTAGGTATTTATCCCTTCGACGTTTTCCATCAGGTCCGCAAACTGGCTTGCCATGCGGGGATTAGCCTCGATTATCTTTACTGAATCTTCCTCCCTGTCATAGAAAAACTCAATATTGAAGACACCATTATCAAATCCGATGGAGGACATAAAAGACCTGGCAATTCCGGCCATCCTTTCCTGTATTCTGTTGGGAAGGGAAGAAGGATACTCAAATCTTTTAAAACTAATAGTGCCCGGATACATTATAGAGTCAGTGATCCCCATGGTCTCAATTTTCCCATTATATGCATATCCCTCAAGAGTCACCTGTTGTCCGGTCATCACTTTTTCTGCTATCAGGTATTCTGCATTTATCTTAAAATCAGAGTATTTTTTTAAGAGCATATTTAAAGGTTTGGAAAATTTGTCTTTATGCTTCCTGTATGATCCCATAAAATCATTATACTGCTGCCTGTCATCTATCCTGGCGGCAAAAATAGAGAAAAAGGATTTAACCGGTTTAATAAAGACCGGAAAATAGGGCGGTCCATCGTATTTTCTATCCGAGGGATCGATTAAAAAAAATCCTGGAACTGCATCAGGGACCACCTTTTCCTGATAGATCCTGCTATAGTATTTATGCTGGCAAACAAGATTTGGAAGTATCCCCGGTCCGGGGATCTTTAGTTTTTCAGAAAGAATGCTTGATACTATCGAAGCGGGATAATCATGGGTGCCGATGATCCCGTCAATTGGAATGTCTTTAAAATCATCCAGGAATTTTTCTATAAATATACCAGGGTAAAATGCTGACAGGTCCTCACGGGGATTTATACCATAGAATATATAATTATGCCCATATTGATCTTCCTCACTTAACCTGTCAATTTCCCTCCGGTCCCTTATGGTCGGGCATACGATCACTATATTTTTCATATTCCTGTCCATTATCAGCCCGGTATTCCTGATCCTTCTAAATAATTGATAAAAAGTTCATAGAAATAATAATATTTAATATTATCATAAATATTGTAGTGTTTTCATACATGTATTTTGAGACAGCAGCTTTTAATCAGGAATACTGCTGCCGGAGGGCGGTATTTAGCAATATTTTGCTTTTGTAAAACAATTTGTATTTTATATAATAATATTATGGAGAAAAAAGGAATTTGTGGAATATGTAGCGCCGGGTGTTGGATAATCGCCGACTATGATGATAATGGCAGGATAACCGGGATCCGTCCTGATAAAGGATCGGAGATGGGTATTATCTGCAGGCTCGGGGAACATGCCCCGGAGATCATCTATTCAAAGGACAGGCTTCTTTATCCTATGAAGAGGAAAGGTAAAAAAGGAAGCCTTGACTTTGAACGCATATCCTGGGACCAGGCATATGAGACAATCACAGAAAAACTAATTTCTATAAAGAAGCAATACGGTCCGGAAGCTAATGCTATCTATACCGGGGTAGGAAGTTTTGAGCTTTCTTTTTGTGATATATATCAGCCAAAAGGCGTGGCGGTCTCTTCGGCAAGCAGTGTGCTTTTTCCTTTTGGTTCACCCAATACTATGGGTGTCGGTGCATTATGCTATGTAGCCTTTGGGATGATAGCTCCCCACGTGACCATGGGCAGGATGTTTATGAACAGTTTCTCAGATATAGAAAACTCCGAACTTATTGTAGTGTGGGGCACAAATCCCGCAACTGACCTTCCTCCAATAGATATGAAAAGAATACTAAAGGCCCAAAAACAGGGCGCTGAAGTAGTAGTCATAGATCCCAGAAAAACTGCCACAGCAAAAATGACAGATGGGCAGTGGGTGCCTATCCGCCCGGGCACAGACGGGGCCCTGGCGCTTGGCATGATAAATGTCCTCATAGAAGAAGAACTTTATGATGAAGATTTTGTTACAGACTGGACAATCGGGTTCGATGACCTGGCAAAATATGTGCAGCATTACAGGCCTGAGGTAGTGGAACATATAACGGGGATCCCAGGGGGGACGGTAGTCTCACTTGCAAGGAGGATCGCCCGGGCAAAAGGGGCCTCACAAATGATGTATACCGGTATGGAATACGGTAATAGCGGAGTACAAAATATCAGGGCCACGCTAATACTATGGGCCCTTGCAGGTCAGCTGGATGTCCCGGGAGGATTATGTTTTTCCATGGATAAAAATAAATTCCCCATCAACAGGGAAGACCTGGTTGAGAATCCTGATACCGGGCCCAGGCTGGGAAAAGATAGATTTCCGGTTTATATAAAATACAGGGATGAAGCACATGCCATAGCTCTCCCAAAATCAGTGCTGGAAGGGGATCCATATAAGATCCGTTCATTGATAATACTGGGCAGTTCGATCACTACTTCCTGGCCCGATCCGGATATCTGGAAGAAGACCTTAAGTGAGTTGGATTTTCTTGTCACTATAGACAGGCAGCTGACTTCAGATTCAGCCTATGCTGACATAGTGCTTCCGGCATCAACTTATTTTGAAAATACTTCCTATATGACATATGGGTCGGTATTTAAGATAAGGGAGAGGATGATAGAGCCTCTGGGTGAGGCAAGGAGCGATGTTTTTATACTTTCTGAACTTGCAAAAAGGCTCGGCTACGGGCATCTTTATCCTCAAAATGAGGAGGAGCTATTAAATCATGTGCTTAAGGGTTCGGGCTTTTCACTTGATGATGTAAAAAAATCTGGCGGAATGGTATCAATAGATACTGAGATGATGCAATATAAAAAGTGGGAAAAGGGAAAGCTCAGGGAAGATGGCAAGCCCGGGTTTGAAACTCCTACAGGAAAATTTGAGATAGCATCGACTATCCTTGAAGAATTCGGGTATGAACCGCTTCCTAAGTATACCGAGCCAAAGGAAGGTCCTCTGACCCAGCCGGGACTATTAAAAAAATATCCACTTGTCTTTAATTCCGGAGCAAGGGTAAGGACCAGTTTCCATACCCAGCATCACGGTATAAAGGGACTTTATAAAGACAGGCCGGAACCTACAGTTATGATAAATAGCAAAGATGCAGCAGAGAGAG
>JAZFRP010000172.1:0-3932 GCA_036445715.1 Candidatus Humimicrobiaceae bacterium
TGAGATCACTAATTGGGATGAAGTCGGCGGCGAAGATGGAGAGATACTGGTAACATCAAGGGACTCAAGTTCAGGTACATTCGGTTACTTCAAAAAAAGAGTCGTCCAGCTGGATGGAACAGTCAAAGAAAATAATTATACCCCGGATGCATTATACCTGGTGTCCACTGTATCCATAAGGGAAGAAGTATCCATAAATAAAAATGCTATAGGATATATCGGGCTCGGGTACCTGGATGACAGCGTAAAAGCAGTAAATATTATAGGAGAAGATGCAACCGAAGGTGTAAAACCCTCGATAGAGAATATACAGAATGGATCCTACCCTATTTCAAGGCAGCTTTTCATATATATTTCAGAAAAAGACCTGACAGACCTCGGGGAGGCATTTCTTGAGTATGTGACGGGTAAGGAAGGACAGGAAATAGCAAGGGGAATAGGCTTTGTGCCTATTGATTGATCCTGTCAGTAAATACTATTATTGGAAGTCGCAGATATTAGATATTTTTTATTTATCCCATAGAGGATTATTTTTTACTTAATAATAATCCAATAATCCTATAGAATCTTATACAGATGAGTTTAAAGAAAATTAATAGATTAAAAGAATTCAAAAAATTTCTAATCACTAAGTATATATTCCTGAACGGTATCATCTCTATAGTCGTGCTCGGATTGATCCTAACTTTTCTTGTATATAATTCTTTTAAATTTTTTGCAAGCTATCCCATATTTGATTTTCTGGGCGGGAAGCAGTGGGATCCTACTGGTGAACCGGAAAAGTTTGGACTGCTGCCATTAATGGCCGGTTCAGCCCTTGTCTCTTTCGGGGCAATCGTGATAGCAATACCTCTTGGTATAGGAACAGCACTTTATCTGGGAGAACTTGCTCCCAGAATTGTAAGGGAGACAGTAAAGCCAATAATAGAGATACTTGCCTCCATACCTTCTGTAGTCATAGGATTTATTGGAATGACGCTACTTTCCGGTATTATTAAAGACACTTTTCAATTAAACACCGGGCTGACGGCCCTGACCGGTTCCATAATGCTTGCTTTTATGAGTCTTCCAACCATTATCTCCATTTCAGAGGATGCGATCAATGCTGTTCCTTCGAGTTACCGTTTTGCCTCGACTGCACTTGGTGCGACAAAATGGCAAACCGCGTACAAGACTGTGCTTCCGGCAGCATCCTCAGGTATTGTGGCAGCTACTATGCTGGGTCTTGGAAGGGTTATAGGGGAAACGATGACGGTACTCATGGTAACAGGTAATTCCCCGAGGCTGATATTCTCACTTCTTCAACCTGTAAGGACGATCACCGGTACTATTGCTGCTGAAATGGGTGAAACGGTACAGGGAGGGATCCACTATTCTTCATTATTTGCAATTGGCTTGATGCTTTTTCTAATAACATTTTTTATTAATTATTTAGCAGATAAATTTGTGAACAAGACAAGATGACAGGCAAAAGGAAAAACTATTAGAATATGATCATGAATATCAGTGGTAAAGTGAATAAAAAAAGAATCATACAGAATGTATTTCATGCAATATTGCTTTTAATATCCCTTATTGTAATAGTCTTTGTGCTTGGCATAATAATATACCTTATAGTAAAGGGCGGCAGCGCGCTCACCTGGGACTTCCTGACTCAGCCTCCTTCCGGAGGGATGAAGGAAGGCGGTATATCGACAGTTATTATCGGTACATTATACCTGGTTTTGGGAACCCTTGTATTTTCGCTTCCGATTGGGATCTTTTCTGCTATATATCTGCACGAATATGCCAGGAAGAACCGGTTAACAAAGATAATCAGATTATCAATAGTCAATATGGCTGGTGTCCCGTCTGTAGTATTTGGTCTTTTTGGCCTGGGCTTTTTTGTAATTTTTTTAAATATTGGACGGTCCGTTATTGCCGGTTCATTAACACTGGCCCTCCTGATACTTCCCATCATAATCACGACAACTGAGGAAGCATTAAAAACCGTCCCAGACACGTACAGGCATGCATCACTGGCCCTTGGAGCTACTAAATGGCAGACGATCATGAAAATAGTGCTGCCCCAGGCAATGCCGGGAATAATCACAGGCGCAGTTCTTGGCATTGGAAGGGCCGCAGGAGAGACTGCTCCAATACTTTTTACAGCGGCAGCATTTTACCAGCCCAACCTTCCAAAATCAGTATTCAGCCAGGTCATGGCCCTGCCCTATCATCTATATGTACTTGTCACCCAGGTTGCTGATGCCCCTGATGAGAAAAAGTGGGGGACTGCATTGGTGCTCCTGCTGATAGTCTTGTTTTTTGCCTCGATCGCGACAGCGATAAGGACCAGGGCAAGACTCAGGAGGAGGAATTAGGTCAGGTAGATTTTCCGGACTATGATCCTGGAAAAATAATTTCAGGATTGATAGATAAATAAAAGGTATAATAAAACTTAAAATAATATAGAGGCGGATAAGATGAGAAAAACATTTCACCAGAGACTCGATGAAATAACTGATGAGGTTTTAGTTATGGGCAGCCTTGTCCAGGACGCAGTCCACAATTCAATCGAAGCCTTGATGAAGATGGACAAGGAACTGGCGGACAGGATTATAAAAGACGATGAAAAAATTAATGAACATGACATATCTATAGAGGAAAAATGCATTGTACTTCAGGCAGAACACCAGCCTGTTGCAGTTGACCTGAGATTTATCCATTCTATCAGCATCATCATAAAACATATTGAAAGAATCGGTGATCTTGCAGTAAATATTGGCAAGATCGTAAAGAGGCTTTCAGCAAAGGAAGAAAAAAATAATATTGACAAAGAAGTAATGGACCTCCTAGTTGAAATGGGAAATCTTGTGCAGCCTGAGCTTGCAAGAGCCCTTGAAGCTTTCAAGAACAAGGATGCCAAACTTGCTTCAAAGCTTGGAAAGTCTGATGATGCAGTAGATGAGATCCAGAAGATGATATTCAAAAAATTATTCACCACACATAAGGGTGAAGAAGATATAAAATTTGTAACAAATATTGCTCTTGCAAGCCGTTATCTGGAAAGAATAGGAGACCAGTCAGTTAATATCGGAGACAGGGTGCTGTATTTCCTTACTGGAGATTATAGTGTATTCCATGATGACACATAATAGATAGTCCGGAAACCGGGCTCAGGTTCATTAGCTTGAAGCCAGTTCTTTAAGCTGTGCGATCTGGTCCTTGGTACCGATTGCTATAAGTCTTTGTCCGGACTTCATCAATACACTTCCGCTGGCTTTGGTGACTGAGATATTTTCTCCCTTTTCAAGGACAGATATTATCAGGGCTTCTATCTTGAATTTTCCACCGGCCTCTTTTATGGTCATCCTTTCTATACTGCTATTTGATCGTATCTCGATCTCGGCAAGCTGTATTTCAACTTCATCAGTCTTCATCAGTGTGTCCATAAAATCACAGACTGAAGGCTGAAGAGCCATAGCTGCCATCCTTCTGCCTCCTATTATCTGGGGTGAAACAACCCTGTCGGCCCCGGCTTTTTCCAATTTCCCCATAGTCTCATGGATTGTTGCCCTTGCAACGACAAATATTTCCGGATTCAGGGATTTTGCAGAAAGAGTGACATATACATTCTCTGAATCGGTATCAAGAGCAGCAAATAGCCCCCTGGCTCTTTTAATACCAGCCTCAATAAGGATCTCGTCATTTGAGGCATCCCCTTTCAGGCACAACCAGTTATGCTCCTGGCAGAGTTTCATCGGTTCATCGGCATTGTCTACAACTATGAAATCAATTTTACTGATAACCAGTTCAGCGGCGATCTCCATACCGACCCTGCCAAGACCGCATATGATATAGTGATCTTTTAGTCTTTTAATCATCTTAACATTCCTTCTTTTTTCAACTCTTCCTAATAAAAATTCAGATAATACAAAATCCCCGATATT
>JAZFRP010000173.1:0-3229 GCA_036445715.1 Candidatus Humimicrobiaceae bacterium
GAGCATTCTGGGCACTTTCAAGATCATTTGATATTATTTCAAATACAGTCTTTGTATAATAATCAAATCCCCTTACAAGTGAATCGGATATCTTAAAATCTACTGAAAGATAGGACAATGTATCAATCATATCCTTAAAATGAGTTTTACAACTACCACACAGGTACTCTGAGATCCCTGGTCCTTTTTGTGCGATCTCCCTGCATCCAGGAACCTTGCAGTCAAATATCCTTAGAGGATTATTCTCAAGCCTTTTTGTACAATCTCCGCAAAGCCCTGCTTTTTCATTTTCCAGGTATTTTTTAAGTTCGAGGATAAAAGATCCCCTGCATTTTAAACATCCGATACTATTTACCAATAAAGTCAGGTTTTTAAATCCTAATCTTTTAAAGACCAGGTTTAACATCCATATTATTTCAGCATCCAGAACCGGATTATCGCTACCAAGCGCTTCCACGCCAAGCTGCCAGAACTCCCTCATCCTGCCCTTTTGAGGTCTTTCATACCTGAACATATTACCGATATAAAATAGTTTGATGGGAAGATTTCCGGGACCAAACATCTTCTTTTCAACAAAAGCCCTGACAACGGCTGCTGTACCTTCCGGCCTGAGTGTAAGGGATCTCCCCTTCCTGTCATTAAAAGTATACATCTCTTTTTGAACAATATCGGTCTCTTCTCCTATGCTTCTTGAAAAGACCTCAGTATATTCAAATGCAGGAGTGATCAATTCATTAAAATTAAAGATCTTAAAAATATCGCGTGCAGCGCTATTAATAAAATCACGGTATTTTATGTCTTCGCCATATATATCAGCGGTCCCTCTCGGGGAGTTTATTGCCAATTTCATCACCTTCCCTTAATAGTAAGACCTTAAGGTAACACATCCAAAAAACCATTACTTAAGATATGGATTTGTCCTGAACTCATCTTCAAGATTGGACCCGGGGCCATGTCCCGGAAAAACTTCAAGATCCTTATCAAACCCCTTAAGTTTTGCAAGGGAGCATTTTATATCATTGAAACTTCCTCCCGGAAGATCCGTTCTTCCGATTGCACCCTTAAAAAGCAGATCGCCTGTAAAAAGCTTTTTTTCAATCTTTATTATGATGCTTCCCGGCGTATGTCCGGGGGTCTTGATTATCTCAATCCCAAAACTATTAAAATATTTCTTATCTGCACTATTTATCAGATTATAAGTTTTTAATGATAGAGTATTTTGGCCAAAAATTGAAGAACAATTTTTTTCAGGATCTACAATGATCTGTTCCTCCTCTTCGTCTACATAGAAAGCAATGCCATACTCTTTAACCAGTTCAGGGACAGCTCCTATATGGTCATAATGCCCATGGGTATTTATAATAAGGTCAGGTTTCCTGGTATTATTTAAGACCAGGAACTCATGCAGGACTTCAAAATCCGCACCCGGGTCAATGATTATCTTAAGGTCATCAAATTCCACTATATAACAATTGACTGCAAAATAACCAAGAATTAACTTTTTTATTTTCAAAACTATTTACTTTCTGGGTAATATCCTGAAAACATCATATACAGAGTCTATCTGCATAATATTGTTTATCACATCTTTTAATATATATTTATTATTAATCTCTATAAGAAACCTGAATTTCATATGCCCGGCTTTATCCACCTTAAGAGAATGCGCACTAAGAATATTGAGGTCATACTCACCTATAACATTTGTTATATCCCTCAATAGTTTCGTCCGGTCAAGGGCCTCGATCTGGATCTCGGCATTAAATTTATTTGGAGCCTTACTGTCCCAATTAACTTCAATAAATCGCTCATTTTCCGTGCTCATAAGGGTATTCACATTTGTGCAATCTATTCTGTGCACAGAGACCCCTTTCCCCCTGGTAATATATCCCACAATTTTATCCCCCGGCACAGGATTACAACATTTTGCAATAGTGGTCAGGACTTCCTCCATACCTTTTACTTTTATCCCGCTGCCCTTTTTCTTCTCAGTTTCTTTTTTCCTGATATCATCAATAGTCAGCTCTTTTTTATCATCGGTCTGGTTCAGCTTCTTTATTATTTTTGTAAAAACCTGGTGGGCCGATACTTTGTGGGAGCCTATGCTCCTGAAAAGAGTGCTTGCTTTATCAAAATTCATCTCCTTTGCCACTTCTTCAAAAAGATCACCCGCAACAGTTTTAAAGGAAAGGCTGTTCTTCCTGAGGATCTTCAACATGATCTCCCTGCCGGTGCTATATGTCTCTTGTCTTTGCTCTTTTGAGAACCACTGCCTTATTTTATTTTTTGCCCTTGAAGTCTTTACTATATTCAACCAGTCCCTGGATGGTCCTTTTGGGCTTTTTGAGACTATTATTTCAACTATATTTCCATTATCAAGTGTGCTTTCAATAGGCACCATGACACCGTTTATCTTGGCTCCCAATGCATTGTGGCCGACATCTGTATGGACCAGGTAAGCAAAATCTATTGGAGTGGCACCTCTGGGAAGATTCATCACCTTGCCCTTTGGTGTAAAAATAAAGACCTCTTCTTCAAACAGGTCAAGCCTTAAAGATTCCATATACTCCCGGGGATCCTTCAGCTCTTTCTGCCAGTCGAGTAATTGTCTCATCCAGGCTACCCTTTTATCAAATTCGTTTAATTCGGGGCCACCTTCTTTATATTTATAATGTGCGGCAATACCATATTCCGCGACCTTATGCATCTCATATGTCCTTATCTGTATCTCAAGAGGTTTTCCTTTTAACCCGATAACAGTCGTATGCAGGGACTGATACATATTAAATTTTGGATTGGCAATAAAATCCTTAAACCTTCCGGGAACAGGTTTCCATAGTGAATGAATTATACCCAGGACCGAATAGCAACTTTTTACATCATCTACGATTATCCTTATTGCTATTACATCATATATATCCTCGAATTTTCTATTCTGCTCGGTTATCTTCCTATATATGCTATTGTAAGACTTTATTCTTCCACTTATATCAGCATCAATATTTATTTCCCCTAATTTTTCTTTCACAAGCACAATAGCCTCATCAACAAGTATTTTTCTTTCTTTAAGCTTTTCATCTATCATCTCCTTGATCTTCTGGTACTCCTTCTTTTGAAGAAATTGGAAACTAAGATCTTCCAGCTCTGATTTTATTTGATATATCCCGAGCCGGTGGGCGATCGGCGCATAGACTTCAAGGGTCTCATTGGCTATCTTTTTTCTTTTCTC
>JAZFRP010000174.1:0-2623 GCA_036445715.1 Candidatus Humimicrobiaceae bacterium
AATGAAATTTTATTCTATAAAGCTTATTATATCACCAATACTGATAGACGCCCTGTCTACTGATCCTGCTTTAAGTTCAAGTACAGAAGAGGCTCCTCTTATATATGGGCTGAACCTGAAGGGAACCATATCCTTATAAATGGCTGTCACTCTGTCCTGTTTATCTATAAAGACTGCATCTATGCTATATCTCATCCACATAGTGTGAATACTCCTGCAGTCTTTTATCAATAATCCCTCAGTTTCTTCTAATGGCTTAAATGCCAGGAGACCGAAAAGTCTCTTGAAGAAACCATCAGCTAGATACACTTTGGAAGCAATGACTACGGGATCCTTATCAATATCTGGTCCCCGGATAAATTTGACTGCTTTCATATTTTGGTATGATCATTCATAAAGCTGGGATACGAGACCATATATCTTTTTATACTTTTCATACTGTTCTTTATATCTCTCCCCTATCTCTTTGTCAGGATAGAATTCTTTTTCTACTTTTACAAATTTCTTTTGCGCCTCATCGATTGTAAATACACCTGTAGCGCTCCCTGCAAGCATCATAGTTGAGAGGCATCCAGCTTCAGCTATATCCATTCTTTTTACTACTGTATCTATCACGGAAGCCTTAAGGGTCAACCAGTAATCCGACCTTGAACCGCCGCCAACAGCCCTGAGTTCATTTATTTCAATACCAGATTTATTAAGAAGTTCAAGATTAAATCCTATTTCAAAAACAAGACTTTCAACAAGGCTCTTAAAGATATCCTTTCTCTCAGTAGAGATCCCAAGGCCGATCATCGAACCCTTTGTGATCGGGTCATGATAAGGAGTGCCTGAACCTGAAAAATACGGTAAAGTATATATGCCTGAAGGTTCAAAATCCAAACCTGAGAAGAAGTATTCGTATGAATTTGTCCCCATAGCTTCCGCGATCTCCTTCTGGTCCGGAGCCAGTTTGTCCCTATACCATTTCAGGATACTTCCAGCAGTAAAATTATATGCAAAAGTGGCATATTTATCTTCTATGACATGAGCTCTCGTCGAGAAATCATTTTCAAACATACTGTCTTTCATTATTACTTCATCAAAAACAGGAACCACACACTCAACGGTCCCAACACCATCTGCTGCTATACCTCCGGATATTGCTCCTACCCCAAATGCAGCACATTGTTGGTCATGACCACCTGTTACAATAGATACTTTTCCTTTAAACCCAAGATCGCTGGCAATATCCTCCCTGACTATTCCTATTTCAGTTCCCGAAGGTGTAGGTTCCGCAAAAAGATCCACATCCAGGTTAAAAGCATCCAGTATCTTATTTGACCATTTCTTTTCCCTCAGATCAAAGAAAAGGGATGTCGATGCTAATGGATAATTGATCTTGTAGTCCCTGATACCAAGCTTGTGGTGAAGCAATTCTTCGGTAAAGAGTATCTTGCTGGTCTTCTTAAAAATATCCGGCAGATTTTTCCTGACCCAGAGGATCTTATTCAGTGCCGTTACGAACTGCGGAGTAAGTCCTGTTATATAATACAGATCCTTTGCCGGAATTACAGAAAGCATATATTCCAATTCCTGTGTGCTTCTTGAATCCGTGGAATAGATAGTGTTATAGAGTATTTTCCCCTTATCATCAATAGGTGTAAAAGATTCCCCTACTGTGGAAACTGCCAGGGCACTTACCGGATCATTCTGTACTTCTTCCCGGGAGTTTACATTCTTAATCACATCAAATACTTTCTCCCACATATCCTTTGTATCAAATTCAACCCATCCTGGATTTGGAAAAAGTAGATTATATTCAAGATATGAATTTGCAAGGACTTTTCCTTCTTCTGAAAAAACAATAGCCTTGGTTCCGGTCGTACCGATGTCGATGCCCATAAGGCTCATAAAAATACCCTTTCTTGTTTAAAAAAAGTCAAAATAAACTGAGAATCAATATAGCATATGAAAAAAAGAAAGCCAATTAGAAGGCCTTCTAAAAAACACTTTTAGTATGGGCAAACTTCTACATGTTCTTATGGCTCCCATCCAGGCCCAGGATTACAAGTTTTATCATGTCAATACTTCTAAAGTGTTTATCAAGCGTAAGTATCGATGCGTCATGCCTTATGGCGATTACTGAAATAAGCACATCAGTTAAAGGCACGGTTATGCCTTTCTTCTTTAAATTATAAAGAGTCTCTCCTGTTTTTATCCAATCATCATACACACATTCGGCACAGGGAACTGCACTGATAGACTCTGATAATAATTTGTACTCCTTTTCACTCTTAACACCGTGCAGTAACTCAGATATTATAGGACCACTAATAAGTATATTTTCCAGATTTAAACTATCTTCTATAAATGGAACATACTTCTGGTTGTTTTTAAAATATTCTATCCATACTGATGTATCTACTATTATTCTTTTATTCTCCATTTAAGTTTTTCTGGTTGCTCTTGTTTTAAAATAATACATAAAATTATCACACCGTTAAAACTCTGTATAATAAATCTATTATTATAAAGAACCTCTATTAAAACTGCTCATTAATTTCTTCTTCTCTTAAAGCTTTCACTTTATCTTCGTCAAATGAGATCTTTGACTTAAGAAGCATTAACTTTTTTAACTTAT
>JAZFRP010000175.1:0-4404 GCA_036445715.1 Candidatus Humimicrobiaceae bacterium
ACAAAGGAAGCAAGCTCTGAAGATTTCAGTGAATACGACAAATACAGGGATGATTACCGTGAAAAATTCAGCAAGGAAGTAAAAATAAAAGACTTCTATGATGACTTTGAGTCCATTTATGATAATGACCAGTTCTGGTTAAAAACAACGAAAAATTGTTATAGCTGCGGATCCTGTAATCTTTCATGTCCCACATGTTTCTGTTTTAATGTAAAAGATGATATGCAGTTAAATCTTACAACGGGTAAAAAAATCAGGGAATGGGATTCTTGTATGATATCCGAATATGGACTTGTTGCAGGTGACCATAATTTCAGGCCGGATAAAGAGAACAGGCTAAAACAAAGATACAGGTGCAAACTCAAGACATTCAAGGAAAAATTAGGCAGTTATTCCTGTATCGGTTGCGGTAGATGTATTGAAGTCTGTATGGCCAGGATAAATATTGCTGATGATATAGACTCGATTAAGAAAGAGGTGAATATATAAATGGTTTTGGATTTAAAACAAAAAAGTGAAGCTGGCAGCATATATGTGCCGGAGATAGCAACTATTACAAAGATAGAGCAGATGTCTCCTTCAGAAAAATTGTTCGACATAAAGATCGATGATCCTGAAAGTCAAAAAGTTTTTGATTTTCTTCCCGGCCAATTTGTGGAGCTAACAGTATTCGGATTGGGGGAAGCGCCTTTTTCAATACCATCATCCCCGAACAATAAGGATTTTTTCCAGCTTTGTATAAGGGATGCCGGTAATGTCTCGGGAGCCCTTCACAGGATGAAGCCTGGTGATAAGATAGGAATAAGGGGACCATTTGGAAAAGGTTATTTTCCATTTGAAAAAATGAAGGGTAAAGATGTCATGATCGTTGTTGGCGGTCTTGGATTGGCTCCTGTGATGCCTCTTATTCACACCATATTGGAAGACAGGGAAAACTATGAAAGACTTGTCATCATATATGGATCAGTTGACCCTGAAAACATACTTTTCAAAAAAGATATTGAGGATTGGAAGAAAAGAGACGATATAGAGGTCTGTCTTACTGTCGACAATCCAGACGAGTCATGGCAGGGCGAAGTCGGGGTCTGTACTAATCTTATTCCCGGAATAGACTGCAGTCCGGATTCATATGCAGTTGTATGTGGTCCCCCGGTGATGTATAAATTTGTAGTTTCCGAATTTGAAAGGAAATGCATTAAACCTGAAAATATTTTCCTTTCCCTTGAAAGAAGAATGGAATGCGGAGTCGGAAAATGTAATCATTGTCATGTGGGAAATAAATTATCCTGTATAGACGGACCCGTATTCAGTTTATGGGATATTAGGAATTTAAAGGAGGCAATATAAATGAGTAAGCCAAAAGTAGGAGTATTCGGATTTACTGGTTGCGGCGGCTGCCAGCTCGAAATATTGAACCTGGAGGACCAGTTACTTGACCTTCTGGGTGCAATTGATATTGTTCATTTCACTGAAGCAATAACTGAATTTAGTGACACTTATGAGATCGTCCTGGTGGAAGGTTCGATAACAACAGAACATGGTGCTGAAAAAATAAAGAAGATAGGTGAGACAGCCAAAATAGTGGTAGCAATGGGATCATGTGCAGTAAATGGAGGGCTTAATTGCATGAAAAACCTCTATGGTCTTGAAAAAGCAAAGGACCTTGTATATGGTGAAAAAAAAGACTGGATCGATTCTATAGAAGTAAAACCTGTGGATGCATATATAAATGTTGATTACTATGCAAGAGGTTGTCCCCCTAACAGGTTCGAAATAGTAGATATAATAAGATCGCTGATTGTAGGAAGAAAACCTGAAATACCAAACTACCCGGTCTGCATCGAATGTAAAAGAAATGGTAATACTTGTGTTTATGATCTTGGTAAATCATGCTTAGGACCTGTTGTAAGGGCTGGATGTGATTCAAGATGCCCGAACAGTGTTGAAGGTTGTGACGGCTGCAGGGGAACAGTCGATGATCCTAATATAAATGCACAAAACGACCTGCTTAAAGAACATGGTTTGACAGTTGATGACATAATGGCAGAGTTTAATCTATACAATGCCTGTGAAAGCAGGACCATTGAAAAAAATAAATAATTTTGGAGGTAAATTTTCATGGCAGATAATATAAATGTAGAAATAGCTCCCATGTCCAGGGTGGAAGGTCATGGTGATCTGGTACTGAATGTAAAGGATAAAAAAGTTGAAAAGCTCATCTTCAGGATTCCGGAATCACCGAGATTTTTTGAAGCAATACTGGAAGGTAAGAACTGGGATAAACCTTCACATATAACTTCCAGGATATGCGGTATCTGTTCTGTGGCCCATACTTATGCTTCGATTAAGGCTACTGAGAGTGCTATGGGAGTGATCCCGAATAGTATGATACTGAAACTTCGAAAACTCATAATGCATCATGAGATAGTACAGAGTAATGTCCTGCACGTATACTTCCTTGCTGCTCCTGATTTCCTTGGAGTAGGAAGTGTAATACCACTGGTAGAGACCCATCCTGCAGTTGTAGACATAGCCCTGAGGGCCAAAAAAGTAGCAAATGATATGGTGAGGATGATAGGGGGAAGAGCAGTTCATCCGATAAGGACAGTAGTTGGCGGCTTCACAAAGCTTCCGAGTGAAGAAGAAATGCTTCAGATGAAAGAAATGCTTATTGGCTTATACCCTGATCTTGAAGCTTCTCTCGGAGTACTTAAAACGCTTGATCTCCCTGCTTTTGAGAGAGAGACAGAATATGTTGCGCTTTCAAACACTGAGGACTACGCACATTATGACGGCAATATAAAATCAACGGATGGTTGGGAAATAGACCCGATGGACTACCAGGACAAGATCAAGGAAAAGGTAGTACAACATTCTACTGCAAAGCATTGTTGGGCCAATAGGGATTCTTTTATGGTTGGTGCACTTTCAAGGTTTAATATTAATTATAGCCAGCTTAGTGATAATGCAAAAAGATTTGCTGGAGAATTCGGGATGAAGGCTCCCTGCTATAATACATATATGAATAATATAGCACAGTTTATAGAGATCGTTCATAGCGTTGATGACAGTATCAGGCTCATCGATGAACTCCTGGAAGAGGGGATGGATGAAGACAAGGCAATGGTCGAGGTAAAACCAAAAGCCGGAAGGGGAGTTGGAACCGTTGAGGCGCCAAGGGGCCTCTTGATCCATGATTACACATATGATGATGATGGAAAGATAGTAAAGTCTAATCTTATTATTCCTACTGGTATGAATTATGGAAATATTGAAAGAGATATGAATGCAATTGTCCCGGACATAATAGAAAAGTCCGAGGATGAAATAAGGCTTGCATGCGAGATGATGATAAGGGCATATGATCCTTGTATCTCATGTTCGACACATTTCCTTAATGTAAAGCTGGTAAATAAATAATCTTACAGTAATATATAATTAAATATTAATATGATATTCAGGATTTAGTATCTCAAAATACTTGCATATCATATATTTAAAAATGATTTACTCTAATAAAACCTGGTTTTGAAAGATATTAAAAAAACAAATAATATTAGCAGGACCACGGTGAAGGTCATCGGTTTCGGTAATAAATTTTTATCTGATGATGGGATTGGACCTGTTGTGATAGAGAAACTTGAAAAAACAGGTCTTACAGAAGATAAGGATATTGAGATCATCGATCTTGGTACTTCAGGAACAGACCTGATCTTTCATTTAAAAGAATGTCCCAGAATAATCATAATCGATGCCATTGATGCGGGGCAGGATGAAGGTAAAATAATAAAAATAAAAGAGAAGGATATTGAACACTTTTACGATCAAGGCCTCTTCAGCCTTTCACTTCATGATTTAAATCTTGCAGATATACTAAAACTTGTGAGAGCTATGAAAGTAGAAACAGATATAACTATTATCGGCATAAAACCATTGAATATTGAACTTGGGGAAGGTTTATCACCCGGAATAGAGAAGAAGATCCCTGAGATGATCTCACTGGTAAATCAAGCAGTAAAAGAATATAAAACTACTGGTTAAAAAATTAACATATCCTTGGCAGCTGTTCACTATAATGGAGGTCCAGGATACGTTCAGTGCCAATTTCTGTCTTTAATATTACCGTTCCTTTACCTTTTTTTACGACTTCACCGATTATTGCACTCTCTTTTCCATATTTATTTGATCGCATAATTTCCAGTACATTATCAGCATCGGTCCTATCTACAAATACGACCATTTTACCTTCATTTGCTATATATAATGGGTCCATGCCCAGGAATTCACAGATCCCCCTGGCTTGTTTTTGAAGGGGAACGCTCTCCTGGAACAAATCGATATCAAGACCGGAGTTCCTGGCTATTTCAAAAAGTACCGTTGCCAGGCCGCCCCTGGTAGCATCCC
>JAZFRP010000176.1:0-2453 GCA_036445715.1 Candidatus Humimicrobiaceae bacterium
TATGGTGGAAAAAGAAAAGGTATCGGAAGCTCGCTTATCAACTTCGGGGGAAATTTTGGAAATGCTGTCGGGTCACTTCTCATAATTCTCATCTTTGAAAAGGCAGGAATAGAATTTACCCCGCTTATTATGATACCCGGGATAATAATGGCCCTGGTACTGATAAAATACGCACCCCGTAATACCGGTAAGGGGGGTTCTGGAAATATCTTCAAACAATTCAGAATGATCAGGAAAATAAATAGGGCAAAGCTATTTCTTCTATTCAATATCCTTTTTATTATTTATACGCTTTATATAATCTGGATAACTCTTGTCAGTTATATGCCGCTTTATTTTACCGAGCGGAATATAAGTCTCATAAATATTGGAAATATACTCCTTGTGTTTGGGACACTTGGGGGGGCATCGGGATTTCTTTCAGGATATCTTTATGACCGTTTCAAAAAAGGTTATATTATATTACAGGCCAGTCTTGCATTGTCTATACCATTGTTCTTTTTCTCATTCAGGACCGAGGGCCTTCTTTCTATAATACTATTTATTTTAGCCGGTTTTTTCCTTATATCGGTCCAACCTGTCTGTATACGCATGACACAGGATCTTTTTCCACACAGTATGAGCCTGGCTTCTTCTATGATACTTGGTTTTAGCCCGGGAATTGCAGCTATCACAATGATATTTTTAGGAAAAGCCGCTGATATAATAGGAATATCTGCCCTGATAAATTTTGAACTCCTGGGTCCCGGCATATCATTCCTTCTTCTATTTATTTATCCTATTATGGAAAAGAAGCTCCGGACCCTTAGTGACTAACAGGATCCGGTAGTTATATTTATTTATTATTACTGTGCATCTTTAAGTGAGAGCTGTATCCTCTTGCGGCCAGGATCAATATCGGTTACTTTTACTTTTACTTCCTGATGCAGAAGCACTATATCGTTTGGATTCTGCACAAAGTCATGAGAAAGCTGGGAAATATGGACAAGACCATCCTGTTTTACCCCCACATCCACAAATGCTCCAAAATTAGTGATATTTGTGACTATGCCGGGAAGTATCATACCTATCTGGAGGTCCTCTATATTTTTGATGCCCTTTTCAAATTCAAATGCTGATATCTTATCCCTTGGATCCCTGCCGGGCTTGGAAAGTTCCTGCAATATATCCTTGAGCGTCGGAAGGCCTACCCTGTCATCCACATAATCTTCCAGTTTTATCTTATCCTGAAGTTCGCTTACTGAAACAAGATCCGTAATGCTTGAATCCATATCCACCGCCATTTTTTCGACTATATAATAACTTTCAGGGTGAACAGCACTATTATCCAGCGGATTTTTTCCATCCAGTATCCGCAAGAACCCCGCACATTGTTCAAAAGCTTTTCCTCCCATCCTGGGTACTTTAAGGATCTTATCCCTGGAATCAAAAGGACCGTTTTCTGTCCTGTAATTCACAATATTCAGTGCAAGCCCGGGCCCGAGTCCTGACACATAAGTCAGTAAGTGCCTGCTTGCCGTATTGAGGTTTACACCCACAAGGTTCACACAACTCTCTACAACCCTGTCAAGGCTCTTTTTTAATTCCGGCTGGCCGACATCATGCTGATACTGTCCGACACCCATATTCTTGGGATCTATCTTTACAAGCTCTGCAAGCGGATCCATAAGCCTCCTGCCTATCGAGACCGAACCCCTCACCGTTACATCCTTATCCGGAAATTCCTCACGCGCTACCTTGGATGCTGAGTATATTGAAGCACCGTTTTCACTTACAGCAAATACACCTATATCCCTGCCAAAATCTATAGCATCTACAAAATCTTTTGTCTCCCTGCCTGCTGTACCATTACCAATCGCAATTGCATCTATCCTGTGTTCTTCTGCAAGTTCTGTAAGTTTTAATTCCGAATCTATCATTTTTGACTGCGGAGGATGAGGGTATATCGTATCATTTAAAATAAGGTCCCCCTGCTCATTAAGGACAATGATCTTACAGCCTGTCCTGTATCCCGGGTCTATTGCAAGGACCCTTTTCTGGCCCAGTATGGGAGCCATAAGTAATTGCCTCAGATTAGCAGTAAATACTTTTATTGCCTCACCATCAGCATACTCCTTTGATTCTCTGGCAAATTCATTCTCTATTGACGGTAACAGAAGCCTCTTGTATCCATCCTTTACGGCAGTCTTTACATGTATCGAAGACTTACTTTCATCTGTGATTATAAATATCTTTTCAAGAGCCTCCAGTGCAGTTTCTTCATCAATGCTTATTGATACTTTCAGGTATTCTTCCTTTTCCCCTCTTCTCATGGCCAGAAGGCGGTGGGAAGGACATCTTGCCAGTTCTTCCTCAAAATCAAAATAATCCCTGTATTTGGCTCCGGATTCTTCCAGGCCCTCGTAGAGCTTTGATCTTATTACAGCTTCCCTTCTGAAGATATCCCTGACCTT